>JAYYHP010000295.1:0-2992 GCA_036148335.1 Pseudomonadota bacterium | reverse complement strand
TGGCGGCAGCTATATTGCCGGCATTGGCTACATCGGTGGTGTGCGTTGTGTCGTTGCTGTGGACGATTATCTCACCAAAGGCGGCAGTATCGGCCCGACTGGTGGCAAGAAGCGCAACCGCGTGATGGACATCGCCATGGAAAACAAATTGCCAATGGTGAACCTGTCCCAGAGTGGCGGCGGTAACTTGAAATTGATAGGAGATACTTTCGGCGAGTCCGGTGAAATGTTTGCGCGTCAGTGTCGTCTGTCGGCTGCGGGTATTCCGCAAATTACCGTGGTCCACGGCAGTGCTACCGCCGGTGGTGCCTACCAGCCAACGCTGTCTGATTACCTGATCCTGGTTCGTAAACAGTCCACCATGTATCTTGCGGGCCCCCCTTTGCTGAAAGCGGCTACCGGCGAGATCGCCACCGACGAAGAGCTGGGTGGTGCTGAAATGCACAGTGAAGTTGCGGGCACCAATGACTATCTCGCGGAAAACGATGCCGATGGTATTCGTATCGCTCGAGACGTTACCAAGAAATTGGGTTGGAACAAGAAACAGCCCTTGCGCGCTGAAGTGTCTTACGACGAACCTTTGTACGCTGCTTCAGAGTTGCGCGGTGTGGTTCCGGAAGATTCGAAAACACCTTTTGATATGCGCGAAGTTATCGCTCGCGTTGCCGATGGTTCGGACTTTCTGGAGTTCAAAAGCGATTTCGATAACGGCACTCTGTGCGGCCATATTGAAATCGAAGGCCAAGCTTGTGGTGTGATTGGTAACAACAGTCCGATTACCGCAAAAGGTGCAGCCAAGGCGGCGAAGTTTATTCAACTGTGCGAGCAGTCCGGTACACCGCTGGTTTTCCTGACCAATACCACCGGCTTCCTGGTGGGTACTGAACCCGAGCAGGCGGGCATCATTAAGCACGGTGCCAAGTTTATTCAGGCGGTGACTAATTGCACTGTGCCCAAAATTACCATCATCGTCAGCGGTTCATACGGTGCAGGTAACTACGCCATGGCCGGTCGTGGTATGGCGCCACGTTTCCTGTTTGCCTGGCCGCGCAGTGTGGTTTCGGTTATGGGCCCGGCGCAAGCGGGCAGTGTTATGCGTCAGGTTGCTGAAGCCAAGATGGCGCGCTCCGGGATGGAAGTGAACGACGAAATGCGTGGCATGATTGACGCCATGGAAAAAGACACGGTGGAGACCATGGAAGCCAAGTCCAACGCCCTGGCCAATACCGCGCGAGTTTGGGACGACGGCATGATTGATCCCGCCGATACCCGCTCTGTACTGGCGTTTGTTCTGAGTGTTTGCCGTGAAGGTGACGAGCGCCAGGTGAATACCAATACCTTTGGCATTGGCCGTTTGTAAGGAGAGCATCATTATGTTGCCAGAAACACAAGAGATTCTTTTGGATAGCAGCGATGGTGTTCTCACGATTACGCTGAATCGTCCGCAAAAACGCAATGCCATGAACTCTGCATTGGTTCGCGAAATTATGGCGGTGTTCGACGCTATCGCCGACGATCGCAGTATTCGCGCTGTGGTTCTGAAAGGGTGCGAGGGCAACTTCTGTTCCGGCGGTGACATATCCGATATGAACAGCGGTACCGAGCAGGAATCCCCCGAGCAAGCCATGTGGAACTTTAACCGCAATTTTGGCCATATGATCACGCAAGTGAATCGCGCACCGCAGGTGGTGATCGCTCTGCTGGAAGGCGCGGTACTGGGTGGCGGTTTTGGCTTGGCCTGTATTTCCGATGTTGCCATTGCCGACAAAAACGCCATGTTCTCGATGCCGGAAACCGGACTGGGCATTGTACCGGCACAGATTGCGCCGTTCGTGGTATCGCGTATTGGCCTTACTCAGGCACGTCGCTTGGCATTGTTAGGCGAGCGCGTTAACGGTGAAGCAGCCCGCGATCTGGGTATTGTTCACTATGTTACCGACAGTCCTGAAGCCATGCAGGCGCAGTTGGATGATGCGCTGAAGAAAGTGCGCCGCTGTGCACCCGAAGCCAACGCCAAAACCAAAACGCTGATGTTGCAAGTGGGTGTGGTCGAGCATGAAGCCATGCTCGATGGCGCTGCCGATACCTTTGCTTCCTGTCTTAACAGCGGCGAGGGTAAAGAGGGCACCAAGGCATTTCTGGAAAAACGCAAACCCTTTTGGGCCCAGTAAGCGAGCAATCATTGGATAGAATTATGACAACGATTTCAAAAATATTAATTGCCAACCGCGGTGAAATTGCGGTTCGGGTTATTCGCACCGCACGCAACCTGGGCTTCCGCACGGTCGCTGTTTACAGTGAAGCTGACGCCGGTGCCCTGCATGTACAAGAGGCCGATCAGGCGGTTTGCATTGGTGCGGCTGCGGTAGGTGAATCCTATTTGGTGGCCGATAAAATTCTCGACGCCGCCAGGAAAACCAGTGCCGACGCCATTCACCCCGGTTACGGTTTCCTTTCGGAAAACGCTGATTTTTCCAGAGCCTGTGAAGCTGCGGGTATTGTCTTTATTGGACCGCGCGCCGAAGCCATTGAGCTGATGGGTAGCAAGCGTTTGTCCAAGATCGCCATGTTGGACGCCGGTGTGCCCTGTATCCCGGGCTATCAGGACGCCGATCAATCCGACGATACGCTGCTGAGCAAAGCGCTGGAAATTGGTTTCCCGCTGATGGTTAAAGCATCCGCCGGTGGTGGTGGTCGCGGTATGCGTCTGGTGTTCGAAGAGAGTGAATTGGCAGAGCAAATTCGCACTGCGCGCTCTGAAGCCGAAAGTGCCTTTGGCAGTGGCGAGTTGATTCTGGAACGCGCTGTAATTGAGCCGCGTCATATCGAGATTCAGGTGTTCGCCGATGAGCACGGCAACGCAGTTTATCTGGGTGAGCGAGACTGCTCCATTCAACGTCGTCACCAAAAGGTCGTTGAAGAAGCGCCTTCGCCATTTGTAGACCCCGATCTGCGCGCGCGCATGGGCGAAGCAGCAGTCAATGCTGCCAAG
>JAYYHP010000294.1:0-4070 GCA_036148335.1 Pseudomonadota bacterium | reverse complement strand
CGAAGTCACAGAAGAAGCCGCGAAAGCCATTATGAACCGCTTATTGGCGATCAATGAGCGCTCGCAAAGCTTCCTGCACGCACTGAGCGAAGGCAAAGACGAAGCCGACTCCATCAGTGACAACGCTCATGGCATCATTGAACGTAGCCATACCCTGCTGGCAGAAATGACCGAGTACCGTCGTATTCACGAAGAACAGCGCGTCCGCGAAGAGCAGGCCATTCGCGATGTCGTCGATCAGGTTGAAAGCTTTAAGCCACTGATCGGACTGATCCGCGACGTCACCAAGCAAACGAACCTGCTTGCTTTAAATGCCGCTATTGAAGCCGCGCGCGCCGGTGAAGCCGGACGAGGCTTTGCCGTGGTCGCCGATGAAGTACGTAACCTGTCGATGCAAATCGAAGAAGCCGCCGGAAAAATCGAAGACAGCGTGCTGCAAGTATCCACCACCGTGGATGATCAGCTGAAAGCCATGGCCGTTAGTAGCGAGCAGACCGCCGATGAAATGAATTGGCTGTCGAATATTACCGATGCCGTGTCGTCGATCTCGGAAGACTTCGAGCAAGCGGTGGGCGCCCTCGACCATTTATCGGGTGGAACTCATGACGCGGTGGATTTCGTCCGAAACTCGGTGCTGGAAGTCTTGGGCGATTCGCAATTTCAGGACGTGACACGTCAGCAGATTGAGCACGTACAACATGGCCTTGAATTGTTGGAAGAGCGCTTCCGGGTATTGAGTCAGGCCGTGGCTGGTGAAATTGATCACCCAATGCTGGATCTGAGCGATGTCATCGAATCTCTGAAGAAGATTTACACCATGCAAGTGCAGGCCGAGACCCACCAATCGGTGGTGACTGGCGAGGCCCCTCCTGAAGCGGATGAGCGTCCTGCCATTGAATTATTTTAAGCCATAGCTACCGAGTCATAATCACTAAGTTATGGCCAACACAGAGGAGAAGTGACATGGCCGTCCGCATTGCCCTGTGTAACCGCAAAGGTGGCACAGGGAAATCCACCGTCACCGTCAACCTGGCGGCCGGGCTTGCCGAAAACGGCTTCAAAGTATTGATACTGGATCTGGATTCCCAGTCACACTGCGCACTGGGGCTGGGCCTGAGACCCGAAGCGCCGTACCTCCACGATATTTTCACACACGCCGACATCACGTTGCAGGATTGTCTGATCCTGACCGATCATCCAGGGCTCTGGCTGGCACCTGCCAATCCTACGTTTAATCACAGTGAAGTCGGCGACGATCCTCTGCAACTGTCGCGCGCATTATCGACGGCACAGGTTGATCAAACGTTTGACGTTATTCTGATGGATACGCCGCCCTCGCAAGACGGCTTATTAATGAATGCCCTGTGCGCTGCGCACTGGGTGGTGGTGCCTTTTGTCCCGCACGTGCTCTCGTACGAAGGCATTAAACAGCTGGTGCGGCTCATGCACACAGTAAAAACCGGGCACAATCCCGAGCTGGAATTAGCCGGTTTTTTGCCCACCATGGCCAACCGCACCATGCGCCACCACAAAGCCATTATGGAAGACGTACGCCGTCATTTCGGCGCTGAGCGAATCCTGCCAGCCATTCGCAGTGATATTCGTCTGGCCGACGCGTTTGTTAGTGGTCGCCCCGTCATTGAGAGCGCTCCACGCTCCCGTGCGGCTGAAGATTTCTCGCTATTAAGCCGGTGTTTCAGTGAGCGCCTGACTGAGCGCCTGACCTAGTTAACGCTTGATTTAGAGAAAATCACAGCGTCGATCAGGCCTGATCGCTCTGCGAGCCCTGCCCTTCAATTAAAAAGCCCTGAAACGCCTCCAGCGTCATAGGACGGGCAAAATAATACCCCTGCATCACCTTACAGCCATGCACGGCCAGAAAGTCGCATTGCGCCTTGGTCTCAACGCCTTCGGCACATAAGTCCATTCCCAGACGACGCGCCATCTCAATGATGGTTAATACCAGCGCATCGTCCCGCGATGACACACCGATATCATCAACGAACTGTTTATCGATCTTGATAACATCAATCGGAATTTTGGTCAGGTAACTTAACGAAGAATACCCGGTACCAAAATCATCCAGCGCGACACGACAACCGAACTGGGCAATGTCCCGGAAGAACTCATTGGCCAGCTCCAAATTGTCCAGATACGAATGTTCCGTAACCTCAAACTCAAGCAGGTGCGTCGGCATGTCATGCCGCTCAAAGGTCGCCTTAATAAACTCAGCAAACTGAAATTTCTTCAGGTCGTACGATGACAGGTTCACCGATACCGGAATCGGTGACGGCAGGCGCGAAAAATAGGTAGTTACATCGGCACAGACGTTGGAAATCATCCACTCGGTGATCTCGGTAATCTTGCCAGACTGCTCCGCAATCGGAATAAACTCCGCAGGAGACACCGCGCCCAAGGCAGGGTTAAACCAACGAATAAGCGCCTCTGCGCCAATCACCGTACCTTCGTGGGTGACTTTCGGCTGGTAATACACCGTGAATTCATCATTTTGCAGGGCACCTTCAATGGCGTTAGCAATATCAATACGACGTTGATAACCATCCAGTAACGCGGGATTGAAGTAGCTGTAGCGGGATTTTCCCTGACTTTTGGCACTGTACATCGCCACATCCGCATTACGGATCAGGTCATTCATATCGAAATCGCTTTCTGATGCCCGCGCAATACCCACACTGGCGCCGATACGGATTTCCCAGCTATTAATCACAAAGGTGGTACTCAGCCCCTGAACAATACGCTCCGCCAATGTCGTCAGGGCTCCTTCAGTGCTTTGACTCAACACCAGAAACTCATCACCGCCATGACGGGAAACGACGCCTTCTTTGGGAATATAAGATTGTAATCGTGTGGCGACTTCGGCCAGCAGCTCATCGCCGACGTCATGACCCAGGGTATCGTTAACGACTTTGAACCCATCGAGGTCAACAAACATAACCGCCAGATCCTGAGTGTTCTGGCGAGCATCCTGCAGATGACGCTCTAGCAAGGTCATAAAACACTGGCGGTTCATCAGGCCAGTCAGACTGTCGTAGTTGGCCAGGTACTCCATTTCTTCACGACGTCGCTCAAGTTCATCCACGTACTCGAGGTTAATGTCGGCTTCCTGACGAATGGCCGACATCATATTGTTGATATCACGGGTCAGTGACGACACTTCGTACTTGCCACGCACCGGAATGGTCAGTGAATAATCTTTGGTGTCCTGAACCTTACGGGCAAACTCCGATAACTGCGTAAGCGGCCACAGCCAGCGACTGGCAAGGACATAAAACAGCCCCACCAGAATCAGAATCACCGCCACGGCCACCGGCAGAATCCGCAGGGCCAGGCTAAAGGTGCTGTCTTTCAAGGGCCCTTCGAGGTCAATCACCAACACCAGATGCCCCATCACCAAAGGCGCTTCACCGACGCGCTTTACCGCAATCAGCTTGCCGTCCTGACGGTGCATTCCCTGTGCTTGTAACGCCCATTCACCAAAATTAACGCCGGCACGGTCTTCACGCTCGCGCATGGTTTCGCCGGCATACACTTCGAGTACCTGCCAATCCTGATTAAATACCGCAGCCCCCAGTACGTTCTCGTAGGGCTCGAGGGTTAACAGATAACGACGTAATTCGAAAAAATAATCGGAACTGCCAATGATAGGCACGAGATCATTGGCCATGTTGTCGGACAGTGCGCGAAGGTCACTCTCTACATAACGGGAATACAACTCCCTGTGCTCACGTAAGGCCGAATAAAACACCGACAGGGCCACCAGGGCGATGGACACCAAACTGAGCAACATTACTGCTGTTCTTATACTTCTTATCAGCATGTACTTCCTCTTTACCTCGCTTGCATCCCCGACCTTAGTTCTATCAGCATTACTGCCATAAAACAGCATAGCAACGGATTATGGCCGTAACAGACCGATCTTCTGCTTCCTGCGGCTGACACTTTATGACATATTGAGCCAGCTAGGAAGGAATGGGACAGGCATCAATCCGGACGCCCAGTCCCATTACTATACTGAGGAAACTTACTGTCATTCCGGACCTCAGCCACAG
>JAYYHP010000293.1:0-10492 GCA_036148335.1 Pseudomonadota bacterium | reverse complement strand
CTTAAGTAACGGATTTTTCGCGCTTTGGTGGCAGGAAAGGCGAGTCCCAGAGTGATCAACAACAGCAGAGCATTGGTAATCATCAGTACAAGGTAACCTTTAACGGTGACGTTACTTTCAAAGGTTGCCACCTCTTCGCAGCTCAGGTTATTCACAATGTGGTTACGGATCATGGAGTTGAAAATCGCCTGAACGAGAAAGCCCATGAAGTAGGTCAATAGCATGATAGGCAGGATGATGCCGGATACGGCCATTGCCATGGCTTGAGCTTTGTCTTCGGGGTTAAGCCCCTCCATTGAGCCAGCCATGCCCATGGCAGTGCCTGCGATCGAGCCAAAGAAGATGGCAGCGAACGCCATAACGACCAGCACGAACACCAATGCGGCTTTGTAATACACCTTGTTGCTGGTGTTCAGCGTGATGGGGCGGCCACCAAACTCACAGTTTCCAAACAGGTATTGATGGATACGCTTCATTGCCCATGGTGCCGCCAAGTAGACGGTCAGCAACGCAATGATGGGGAAGACCAGAAAATGCACCAGGGCGCCCACGTAAGTTCCGGTAAACTCAAAGCGAACGTTGCGGTAAGCGGTATTGCGGTAGGTAAACTTCATGCCTTGCATGATCAGCCACGGAAAGGCAAAGACCATAACAATCAGGAGGGCAATATTTAGCACAGGAAACAGGGTGCTCAGCGCACTCAATACCAGAAGGACGCCCAGCGCAAACAGGCGTCCCATCAGAATTTGCATCGGCTGCGCCAGATACTGCAGGCGATGCTGATCCAGTTGGGTGTGACCGTACAGGTATTGATTGTTGCGTACCTTGGCCCAGGCGCCGTAAATACCCAGAGTTACGACGGTCAGTAGCAGGTTAACCAGCCAGAGCTTGGAGTAGCCCCAGGCCGTTCCGGTGAATTCGAACGTAGCCCGACGGGCCATAGCAGGAGAGTTTGTCATTGAAACATCCTTGTTAGTCGTTGTGTGGCGTTACTTGTCTTCCCTCACGAACTCAGCCAGTACCTGGCCGTTAGCTCGGTTCCCCACGGTGACGCTGATGACATCACTGCGGACTGCATGGATGGGGTGTTTACGATAGGTGTGATCAAGTCGACAGCGCGACAGTGGGCAAAAACGAAAGCCCACTTGCAAGGTCAACGATCGACCGCTGGTCTGTTCGTAGGCTTTTTCTGGGCTGATAAACCAGCTCAGGTCTTCGAACAGTCCGGGTTCCCAGCGCCAGCTCGACTGCATGGTGGTCAGCAGTGGCGCGTCTTTAAAGTTTAATGTGGCCGCGACCCAGCGTTGACCGGCGTCTTTTTCGACGGTTTGGCCAAGGCGGTTGGTTTCAGTCTCGTTGCGCAAGGTCAGTTCCAGTACGGATTCCGCTTTCTGACCGGGCTGATAGGCGGCGTGTTTATCCGGGAACAGCGGGCTATAGACTTCGCTGTTCGGGAGATTACGCATGCCAACAATGACGAAGCTCTGCTTACGCTCACCATAATTGTACTTCGCGGCCTGCAGTTCGAATTCGGCGAAGTAGGTGTCACCGGCGCGCAACTTTTGATTCAGGTTACCCGCAAACAGGGCATCCAGATCGGCCGTGGTCAGGCGTTCCTGTGCCGACCAGGCGCGTCGTGATTCGTTAAGACGATCCTGAACACGAGCGTCGCGTTCAGCAGCCAGACGTTCCGCTTCACGGCGGGCCTCTTCGAGGCGCTGCGCCTCCAATAATTGCTGGCGACGTAATTCTTCTTTTGAGGGGCCACAGGCGGTGACTGCCAAGGCGCAAATCAATAGCAGGGTGAGGCGAAACATGGGACTCCTTAATTGTGCTCCCTGACGATGCTGTCTGCATTAAACCACAGTCGCTGCCGGCTGGCACGGCCAGTGCAGTTCGGTAGACAAAGCCCAGTGACTGTGACAACCTTCAGAGTGTTTTCAAACAGCATTGGGGACATTAAGTGCGGGCTGTATTGGTGAGTCTTGTCGTGGTGTTATCTGCCTGTGACATGCCGTCGTCGTCTTTATCCAAGACGCCTGACAGTGAGTTGCGTAAACGCAATCATCGATGCCAGATGGCCAGCACTTTGACGGCAGCGGAAATCCAGGTGTGCAAAAACATCCGTAGAGAATGTGATGCGCGCGCCGAGAGAGGGAGATTCGTATGCTGATCCCGGAACGCCGGGTGTCTGTGATTTTTAACTGCCTTCAGGAAGTACTATGAACTACAAAACTTTGGTGTCAGCGGTTGCGCTGGGCACTCTTTTATTGGCCGGTTGTGGCCAGGAGGAAAACGTGAAATTAGAAACCACAGCTCAGAAAGCGAGCTATGGCGTTGGCCTGAACATCGGTCGTCAACTGCAGAGCGAAGGCGCAGAGCTGGAAGCGGACGCGGTTGTTGCGGGTATCCGTGATGCTATCGCGGGTGCTGAGCCAAAACTCACCATGGAAGACATCCAGGGTGCGTTCATGGCGATGCAAGAAGACGCAGAGCGTAAGCAAAAAGCGCTGGACGATGAAGCAGCTCAGGCGAGCAAAGACTTCCTGGCAGAAAATGCAAAGCGTGACGGTGTGCAGGTAACGGAATCCGGTCTTCAGTACGAAGTGATTACTTCTGTTGAAGAAGGGACTTCTCCTGCGGCAACTGACAAAGTACGTGTACATTACCACGGCACTCTGATCGGTGGTGAAGTGTTCGATAGCTCAGTAGAGCGTGGCGAGCCGGCAGAATTCCCAGTGAACGGCGTGATCCGTGGTTGGGTTGAAGCGCTGCAGATGATGAAAGTGGGTGAAAAGTGGAAGCTGACCATCCCAGCTGAGCTGGCTTACGGTGCACGTAGCCCAAGCCCACGTATTCCAGCGAACTCTGCGCTGGTATTTGACGTTGAGCTGATCGCCATCGTCGACTGATCCTCTTGCCGGGAGTCGCATAACAAGTGACTCCCTGTCATCACCCAGTGTGGTGTCGCTGCAAGATACGAAAAAGCCCTCGGTTGAGGGCTTTTTTGCGTTTTAAGTTTAGGTTTTGCGATTGGCGCAGTCAGGCGCCGGCCAAAGCATCGTCTATCAGGGTGACCTGTTCTTTGTTGTCCGCTATCTCATCCTCTTGAGACGCCTGTTTGCGCATGCCGCAATCGTCCAGGTAACTGATCGTGCGTTCAAGGCTTTCGAGTTGCTGGTCACTGACGCGGATGCTCTCTCCGCAAACGCGGCAGGTCGCGCGACGTTCTTGTTTTAGCTCAATGGCAGGCTTTGAGGTGTAATGCTTGCACTCGGGACAAGGCAACGGATATTGCACAACAGTAGCGACGGACGACATAACTTTGACGATAAAATGTAAACGTTTAGCAAGTTTATAACGTATCTCTTCTCAATTGAGAAGGACCGATTTGCCAAATTGCGACAGTAAAACGGGCCATGATGTCGCTGCCAAGAAAGATGTTAATTGGTAGGCAGTGATAGGCCATGAGACAAGGGCGATTATGCGGGGCGGTCGCGCCATCAATAGCAGATGATGCTTATGCTGAGATAGGTAGAGCGCGAGGAGCTGAGTTGTCGTGCGCAGTCGAGACTAGTATGAAGCGCTAACAAAAAGCGCAAAGCGGCAAACGACTTTGAATTTTTAGGCTTCGGATTTGTAGCAAGGAAAGAATAAAGCAGATAGAAGAAATAATGGTCGGGGTAGAGAGATTCGAACTCCCGACATCCTGGTCCCAAACCAGGCGCGCTACCAGACTGCGCTATACCCCGAAAGGCTGTGTTGGCTCCCCGAGCTGGACTTGAACCAGCGACCAACGGATTAACAGTCCGCTGCTCTACCGACTGAGCTATCGGGGAACATCTCAACAGCGGGACGAATATTACGGATTCCCCGGATTCACGTCAACACTTATCTGTTAAAAAATCATAAAAAACAAAAAGATAGCGAGTTGGAGCACAATGCCTCTCGTTCTTTGAGGATTGTTGCTGCCGGTGGCGTTAAATCGGGAAGTGAGTTTGTTTAACTAATGACCATACGCCGGAGATAAAGGGGGCGATCGGGATGTTGGCAGTTCAGTCATTATCCTCATTGCGATTGAGCCAGCAGTACTTAGTTTGTGAGTAGTTGGGCTAGAAGTAGTGGAGCCAGGCGCAGTTGAGATCACATGCTATGGTGAGAGCAATACAATTCTGAGGTATGAAACCGGATATGAGAATAGAGCAGTGAACAGAAAAGAGCAGAGTCGCTGAACGGGGGAGTAAGGTCATGGGCAATAAAAAGCCCACCCCGTGCATGCACGGAATGGGCCTGGCAGGTAACTTCGATGAACCCGACCATCGCGCTGATTGAAGCGGGATGGCCCGGAACACGAAGAGTTAGCCTTTTTTAAACACGTTCTCGTAGACGTGGTTGGTCGCTTCAACGAAACCGTCGATGCTACCGCAGTCAAAACGCTTACCACGGAATTTGTACGCCAGAACACAGCCTTCCTGAGCTTGCTTCAGCAGAGCGTCGGTAATCTGAACTTCGCCATTCTTACCCGGAGGCGTATCTTCGATTTTATCGAAGATGTCTGGCGTCAGAATGTAGCGACCGATGATGGCCAGATTGCTTGGTGCATCTTCATTGGCTGGCTTTTCCACCATGTCGGTGACGCGGAATAGGCCGTCTTTCATCTCTTCGCCAGCAATCACACCGTATTTGTGTACTTCGTCTTTTGGTACTTCCTGCACTGCAACTACAGAACAGCGGAACTGTTTGAAGATTTTGACCATCTGAGCCAGTACACCTTCACCATCTTCCGCAGGAACACACAGGTCATCTGCCAGTACAACAGCAAATGGCTCATCGCCCATCAGGTATTTGCCCGACAGAATGGCGTGGCCCAGACCTTTCATGTGGTTCTGACGCTTGAAGGCAAACTCATTTTCATCAATCAGTTTGCGAATGGATGCCAACAGGTTCTCTTTACCAGAGCCCTCGATTTCCTTTTCAAGCTCGTACGAAATATCGAAATGGTCGGCAATGGCACGTTTACCACGGCCGGTAATGAAGCCAATGCGGTTCATACCCGCCTCAGCGGCTTCTTCTACGCCATACTGAACAAGAGGCTTGTTCACGATGGGGAGCATTTCTTTAGGCATGGCTTTGGTGGCCGGGAGGAACCGGGTTCCGTAACCGGCAACGGGGAACAGGCACTTGCGGATCATTGGCGTCTTTCCTTGTTCAGACATATTTGAAACCTTTACTGAGGCAGATTATGGCAGATTTGTTACCGTTTTGCGTCACAGGCTCGAATTGATGTGATAAGCCGTTGGGCACGATTGCTGCCGTTCTGGATCACAGTGGTGCAAAGTTAGTGCCGACGGTATGGAACATGCAGGAATAGGTAAGAAGGTGTAAATGCCGCGCTGGTTCGCCATTAGTTTGGCTCGCGTCCTGCCAAGCGCCCGTCACAGCGCTGTTGGATGAAGGGTGTGACATAGGTTTAAAAAGTCAGCGTACTAGCTGGCGAGGCAATTCGACCCATGCCAGCATGAGTCAGTGCCCTGTTTTGAAACATCGGAGGTCATGAATGCACATTAATGAACCCTTTGAGCTGGTGCTCTTTGGTGGCTTAGGAGATCTGGCACTTCGTAAGCTGATGCCGGCCTTGTTTTTACTGCAACGCGACGGTCGCTTGCCCGGTGGACGCATTCTTGCGGTCACACGTAAAGCGCTGGAAGTGGATGAGTTCAAGTCCATGATTGAGGGGGCACTAAAGCGTCACGTCGCCAAAGAGTATCTCGAGCGCGAGGCGATGGATGCCTTTCTGGCCAAAGTAGAAAGTTTCACGCTGGATGTCACCGACGCGTCGGGATACGCCGCCATGGCTAAGGCATTAAGCAAAGACGATGTGAACCGCTTATTTTACATGGCCACGGGGTCAGATCTGTACACCCCGGTGTGTGCCGGATTACACAAAGCTGGCTTGATATGCGCGCAAAGCAAAATCGTTCTGGAAAAACCCATTGGTCATGACCTGCCGACTGCTCAGGCAATTAACGATACTGTGGCGAAGTATTTTGATGAGCGTCAGATTTACCGGATTGATCACTACTTGGGTAAAGAAACCGTGCAGAACCTGATGGTTTTGCGCTTTGCTAATTCGCTGTTTGAATCGCAGTGGAATCAGCACTTTATTGATCATATTCAGATCACGATTTCTGAACAGCTGGGCGTGGAACAGCGCGCTGGTTTTTACGAGCAGGTCGGCGCCATGCGTGACATGTTTCAGAACCACTTGTTGCAGTTGTTGTGTATTACGGCCATGGAGCCACCGGCCAAACTCGAGCCGGATGCCGTTCGCGATGAAAAAGTGAAAGTATTGAAGGCATTAAAGCCCATCACAGGATCGGCCATTAACGAAAATGTGGTGCGCGGGCAATACGATTCCGGCGTTGCAGACGGTAAACCCGTACCGCGCTATCGGGATGAGCCGGGCGTACACCCTAAGAGTCTCACCGAGACCTTTATCGCCGCGAAAGTAGAAATTGATAACTGGCGCTGGGCGGGTGTCCCGTTTTATCTGAGAACCGGTAAACGACTCGCGGAACGCGCCTGTGAAATCGTTGTACAGTTTAAAGAAATACCTCACTCGATTTTTCCATTGCAGCACAAAAATACCATGGCGAATAAATTGATATTTCGTTTACAGCCAGACGAAGGTGTGCGCTTGATGTTGTGCGAAAAACGAGTCGGGCCGGGTATGAATGTACGGCCCATGAACTTGAGCCTGAACCCCTCGAATCAACGTCAGACCCGTGTGCCGGAAGCTTATGAACGCTTGCTGTACGATGCACTGACAGGCAATGCCACGCTCTTCCTGCGCGATGACGAATTGATTGAAGCCTGGCGTTATGTTGATCCTATTCTGTCGCAGTGGCAGGAACAGGAGCAACGTCCGGAACCCTACACCGCTGGTACTTGGGGTCCTGCCGCAGCGACGTTGCTGCTCGCACGAGATGGGCGTTTGTGGGATGAAAATAGCTAAGCATTAATTAAGCACTAACAGAGCGCTTAGCGATGTTGTATTGAGTTTTGATAGTTAACGATGCGAGCCGGTGGTGAACTTTTTTATCATGGCTTACTCAACCAAGGAATGCTCATGACCGATAACCGTTTTCAAACTTCCGCGGCTTTAGCACGAGCCTTGGCCGACGATCTGGCGGGGAAAATGCGGGATGCGATTACCGCACGGGGGCGTGTGTGCATCGCCGTCAGTGGCGGTTCAACCCCAGTGCGATTTTTTGAAGAATTATCTAAGCGTGAACTGGACTGGAGTAAAGTCAGAATCACCCTAGTCGATGAACGCTGGGTCGACGAAGGTGACGCCGCGAGCAATGCCGCCTTAGTCAAGCGTCACCTGCTACAACACCATGCGCAAACCGCGTATTTTTTACCGTTAAAAAATTCTGCCAAGACGGCCGTTGATGGATTTATGGAATGCGAAAATGCTTTGCATGAATTGATGGTACGTTTGGATTTTGCCGTATTGGGCATGGGCAACGATGGTCATACGGCCTCCTGGTTTCCGCAATCCTCAGCCTTGGAAAAGTGCCTCGACGAAAGTAATTCGGCCTGGTGCTCACCGGTGACCGATGCTCCCGGCGATTTGCAGCGTATGACGCTAACCTGGGGACTATTGTCTGCCTGCCGCCATCTGTATCTGCACTTTGAAGGCGATGCCAAAAATGCCACTTACCAGACGGTGACGGCCGCCGATGAACATCAGAACATAAAAGCCATGCCCGTGCGCACGGTGTTGTACCAATCTCAGGTGCCCTTGAGTCTTTTCCGGAGTGAGTAATATGCATTCAATTCTCGAGCAGGTGACCCAGCGTATTCGTGAGCGCAGTCAGCCGCATCGTGAACGTTATCTGACCCAGATGTGCGCCGCCGCATCCGAGGGGCCCGTGCGCTTTGCCTTGTCGTGTACGAATCTCGCGCACGACTACGCGTCCGCCACCGATGACGAAAAAATGATTCTGAAAAGCAGCGCTCGTGGCGCCAATATGGGAATTGTGACCGCCTACAACGACGTGCTGTCGGCCCATGCGCCGTACCGTACCTATCCCGAAATGATCAAATCCGTACTGGCGGAAAATGGTCATACCGCCCAGGTCGCGGGCGGGACGCCAGCCATGTGCGATGGCGTAACTCAGGGGCAGACGGGGATGGAGCTGTCGCTGTTCAGTCGTGATGTCATTGCGATGAGTACAGCGATTGCGTTGTCTCATCAGGTTTTTGATGGCGCCATCATGTTGGGGATCTGCGACAAAATTGTGCCGGGTTTGTTGATGGGCGCGTTGCGCTTTGGCCATCTGCCAACGATATTTTTACCCTCTGGCCCGATGCATAGCGGCATCAGTAATGCCGATAAAGCAAAAACACGTCAGGCATTTGCGCGGGGAGACGTCGGCGAAGATGAATTGCTGGAAAGTGAAATGGGGTCGTACCACAGCGAGGGGACCTGTACGTTTTATGGCACTGCAAACTCCAACCAGATGTTGCTGGAAATCATGGGCTTGCAGCTACCGGGTTCGTCGTTTGTTCCGCCGGGCTCGCCACTGAGAGAGGCGTTAAATCGTGCAGCCATTGAGCGTTTAACGGCCATCACTGCGCTTGAACATGAATACCTGCCTTTGGCCGAGGTCGTGGACGAACGCACCATGGTTAACGCCATGGTGGGCTTGCTGGCCACCGGTGGCTCGACGAATCACAGTATTCATTTAATCGCCATTGCGCGCATGGCGGGCATCATTATCGACTGGCAGGACATGTCGGAATTATCCGGCGTCGTGCCTTTGCTAACGCGCATGTACCCCAACGGCAGTGCCGACGTGAATGCCTTCCACGCCGCAGGCGGTATGCCTTGGTTAATGCGAGAGCTGTTGGATGCGGGTCTGCTGCATGACGATGTCACCACCATACTTGGCAAAGGCTTGCGACAGTGGTGTCAGTCGCCAGCGTTGGATGACAGCGGCGCATTGTGCTGGCAGCCGCTGGCCGAGGAGTCTGGAGACTTAACCGTTCTGGCGCCTGCTCACGCGCCGTTTTTACGGGAAGGTGGCATGAAATTGGTCAGCGGCAATCTGGGCCGGGCGGTACTAAAAGTGTCGGCCGTGCCGGACGATCGTTGGGTGATTGAAGCGCCGGCGCGGGTCTTTACCGATCAAGCCTCGGTATTGGCGGCGTACCGCAATGAAGAATTAAATCAGGACGTCATCGTTGTGGTGAAAGGGCAGGGTCCGGCAGCAAACGGCATGCCGGAGCTACATCAGCTGACGCCCGCGCTGACGAACCTGCAGGAAGCCGGGTATCGCGTGGCACTGGTCACTGATGGGCGCTTGTCCGGAGCCTCGGGCAAAGTACCAGCGGCGATTCATTTATGCCCGGAGGCATTGCACCAGGGGCCGATTCATACCGTACAGGACGGCGACTTGATTCGTCTGGATGGCCATGCCGGTACGCTGGAGGTGTTATCTCCTGATTTTTCAGAGCGCTTGCGTCTGGCAAGTGAAGCGGGGACGGTGGAATTAACTCCGTCGTCGCATGGTGTCGGTCGGGAATTATTTTCGGGCTTTCGTCGCCTATGTGGTCCTGCCGAAGAAGGGGCCTTGAGTTTACCGTTTCAGGAGGAACAGGCATGAGCTGGAATCAATGGTTAACCGAGAGCAAACCTGTGATGCCTGTGATCGTGGTAGATCGGGTTGACGATGCCGTACCCATGGCCAGAGCCTTGGTCGCCGGGGGGGTTCGTTTGTTGGAAGTCACCTTACGCACTGAGTGTGCGTTGGAGGCCATGGCGGCCATCAAGGCGGAGGTACCAGAGGCAATTTTAGGTGCAGGCACCGTCACGCGCCCCGAAGAGTTGCATCAAGTGATCAACTCTGGTGCAGAGTTTGTCGTAAGCCCGGGGTTTACACGCGATTTATTGACTGCTGCTCAGGAATGGGGCGGGGCGTTTCTGCCGGGCGTAGCGACGCCGAGTGAAGTCATGCAAGTGCGCGATGCAGGCTTTGAGCGCATGAAATTTTTTCCTGCGGTGCCAAACGGTGGTCGCAGCATGCTAAAAGCCATCGGCGGGCCATTACCTGACATCAGTTTTTGTCCCACCGGGGGAATTTCGGCGGAAACCTATCATGATTTTCTCGCACTTGAGAACGTCTTTGCCGTGGGTGGCAGTTGGTTAACGCCAGCGGACCTGATGTCGGCACGAAATTGGCAAGCCATACAATCATTAGCAGATGCAGTGTAAGGAACGCGCATGACCACAGCCGCGCTCGAACAGTTTACGCAACGGGTTCGAAATATTTACGGTGAGGCTCAGGATTGTGAAGCCATTGCCAAAGAAATTCTCACTCAATGTCAGTGCTTTGCTGACAAACGTCAATCCGCCGTATTAGAACAGGCCGCCAGTCCAGAGCTGCCACGCTGGTCGGAAGAGGACGTTATTCTTATTACCTAT
>JAYYHP010000292.1:0-4695 GCA_036148335.1 Pseudomonadota bacterium | reverse complement strand
GTTGCCTTCTGGGCTGGTGATGGTGATGCGTGTTGCGGTGATGTCGTAGGCACCAAACGGGTCACTAACCTCAGCCCGCACATAATACGTCTGACCCGGATTAATAGTTGTGAGCTGTGCACCATCTGGGTAAGCGGCGTCGTAAAGTGCGACCTGCTCCACATTAATCACGGTATTTGACGTCAATGCGAGTAGCGACGTGATGCCATTATCTGAGCTGTATACGCGCATGTTGCGGTACTGTGGGAAATTCGCAGACCCACCCACTCGCGATTGCGTTACTTCGAGTTGCAGTACATCGCCAGCGAGCAGGGCAATACCATTCTGAATCGCCATATCAAACTGGAAGGTACGAATGGAGTCGCTGGCCTGAGTATTGGCTGCGGTTAACAGGGCCACCTGGCCATTGGCAGATGCCAGCACCGTACGTGCTCCGTTGCGATTCGCGACAAAATTCAGCGTGATGTTATGGGTATATTCGTTGTTGTTGCCCTGGCCGGCGGTCAGGTCGTTCTGTAAACGCAGGGTCACAGGAATGGGCTGCGAGTAATCCAGCGTGACATCGGTCTGTAGTGCCGGCGCCAGAGCCCAGGTCACCGTTTGCTGGTCATTCACGACCTGATAGTTCCCAGTCGTATCGGCAATACGAGTGAGGGTAGAGTCCGGTTGCAGGTACAGAGGCTTGTTACCGCTGTTGCCTAGCGCATTGTTGATCGTGACGGTCGGCGAGGTAATGGTGGTGTTGACCGCCGGGTTGCCTACAGTGGCGACGTTCGTAATGCTTTCGCCGTCCTGTGCTCCGGCTGAAATCACGGCATCGACAATGACGGTCGCTGTCGCCCCCGCATTGATAGAGAGGTCGTCAATCTGCACAACCCCCGCGCCATTCGCGCCTGCCGGTGCCGGTTGGCTGTTATCGGTACTGCCGGCCGGTTGACGGAAGACCTGGAACGAGGAAATCAGTGCTGGCATTGGGTCCGACAGCGAAATGTCGGTGGCATTGAAATTACTGCTGTTGGTGATGTCCATGGTGAAGCGCAGCACGTCGCCGGGCAGCACCTGACCACCGTTGAGGTCGAGAACACGCTTCACCGAGGACGACAGGTTAGCATCCTGTAGGGTGACGGTGATGTCGTTGGTGTTGTTCGCTGATTTGTTGTCAAAGTTCACACCGTCCAGTACTGCATCGCCTGATAAGGTTGGCTGGCTGGTGTTTGAGGTTCCAAGAGTTACGTTCAGGGCGGGTGCCGATGCCCCGACCGGAATGTCAGCGTTATAAGTACAGGTGATCAGTGTCGCCGTTGGCTCACAGCTCCAGCCTGTGCCGGTAAAGCCCTCAAAGGTGGCGCCGTCATTCAGCGGAATGGTCAGCTCAGTGCCGGTCGGTGCAATCAGTGGGCCGTTATTCTTTGCTGTGAAAGTAAAGGTGACATCGGCACCGCGGGACACACGGGCAGGAGCCGAGGTGGTCAATTCCAAGTCACTGACCGGTTCGTTCGGAATACTGATGACCTCGGCCGTCAGGAACACCAGATCCTGACCAGATGAGTAGGTGGTGGTCACGGAAGTATCGCCCGGCGTCAGGTACTGGCCCACCTGGAAATCATCGATATCGACACCAGGGGTGTTGCCTTTCACGTTCGAGAACGAGTTGAACTGATTGTTCGTTGGGTTGTTACCATCGGTCAGGCTGACGCCCTCAAACACCAACTGCTCATTTTGGCCGTTAAACTCCTGGGAGTTACCAGCATCACCTTCCCACGTAATGTGCGCATGCTTGGCGCCGAGCTGAGCGGCGTTCTGCGAAATAATAAAGTTGTCTGGCGCCAGTGTAATAGAGTTACCACGATACGACTTGAAGCCGTCATACAGGTTGACGACTCGAAGCGGTTCATTGGCGTTCTCATAAACGATCAACATGGCCCAGCCGCCGTAGGCGGTCGCGAAATCACAGTATGGTGTTTGTGTGCGATCGAAATTGACACCGCTGACGGTGTAGGTGCCACCGCCGGTGACTCGACTGGTGACGTTGGCGCGAGCGCTGTAGGCCCAGGAATTGATTGGGCCTGTATCGGTCGGAATAGGGTAGCTTTCTTCGTAGGTGTAGCCTGCCGTCACCTGCTGGCCGTTCAGTACAGCAGTGTTATCGGCAAAACCTGAACCGGACCAATAGAGGTAGGCAGCCTTTACGGTACTGCCTGCCGGTAGCGTGACGCTGTCACTGCTGCTGTTGAGCGGTGCCTGACAACCACGATCGCCCTGACGGAAATGTCCGCCCAACAGCTCGTAGTTGAGGTTACCTGCCAAGCTGTCGCGAAGTACGATTTCACCACTGGCCTGGGTCTGCGAGGCAATGGTGATGGTAGGCGCCGTGACATTGGTGCTGGTCGAACCGCTGCTGATCGTTGCCGTGTTGGTAATGTTGCCACCTTGTGGGGCGGCCTGTGAGACAACCGCATCAATGACGATTTCTTCACTGCCGTTGGCGGCGATAGTCATGCCATCGATGACCACGACACCATTGCCGTTGGTGCCGGCTGGGGCACCCTGGCTGTTGTTCACACTGCCCGCAGGCTGACGCACGACCTGGAAGCTGCTGATGTACTGCGGCATGTTATCGGTCAGGCGGACGTTATTGGCGTTGAAGTTACTGTTGTTGACCAGATCGATGGTGAAGCGCAGCGTATCGCCTGGGTAAAGCAGGCCGCCATTTCGGTCGACAACGCTCTTTACGGAGGCGCTGAAGTCAGCATCCTGAATGTTAACGGTGACGGTGTCCGTGTTATCAAACAAGTTATTGTCGAAGTTAACGCCATCCACCGTGGCCGTGGTAACAGCCTGAGCCTCAGTACTGCCATCGGTAGACAGCAACAGAGATAATGGGGTTGAAGTGATGTTGCGACCCAGCGGGGCATTGTACGTACAGGTTACCTCGGTGGCTGTATCGGCACAGCTCCAGTTGGTGCCGGAAGCACTGACGTAGCTGGTCTCGCTGCCCAGTGGAATGGTGACGACGGAACCGGCGGGTTCATCGCTTGGTCCTTGGTTGGTGATGTCGACACTGTAAGTAATGTCTGAACCACGGCTCACCACGGTATCGAACGTCTGGATATCAATGGCGAGGTCACTGACGGCTTCGTTCGGAATACTGATGACCTCAGCGGTCAGGAAAACGCGGTCCTGACCCGAGGAGTAGGTCGTTGTTACCGAGGTTTGTCCCGGAGACAGGTAATTACCAATTTCGTAGACGTCCAGATCAACCCCAGAGGTGGCGGCGCCTGTCGCGTTGGAGTAACTATTGAACTGATTACCGGCAGGATTGTTCGGGCCAGTCAGGTTGGCACCTTCGAACACCAGAGCTTCGCTGATGCCGTTCAACACGCCCGAGTTGCCCGCATCGCCTTCCCAGGTGATGTGGGCATGGCGTCCCTGATCCTGAGATGGGTTGCCAGAGACAATGAAGTTATCAGGAGTCAGCGTAATGGAGCTACCGAAATAGTCGCGGAAACCATCAAACACGTTGATTACGCGCAGAGGTTCATTGTTATTCTCGTAAACCGCCAGCAGAGCCCAGCCACCGTATACGTTGGCGACGTCACAATAAGGCTGTGAGGTGTCGATCGTCAGGCCGCCGACCGTGTAATTCGCCGTGGAAGCTGAAATACGGGTAGTGACGTCTGCGCGTGCACTGAAGTAGTTACGGCCTTCAATATTCAGGTTGTAGGTGACACCGGCACTAACGCTCGCGCCGTTTAAGGTCACTGTGTTGTCCGCAGCACCCGAACCCGACCAGTACAAATACGCCGCTTTTAATGAACTGCCGGCTGGAATGTTCAGTGTGGCGCTGGAGTTCTGGATGGCCTGGCACTGGTTGTTGGCATCGCGAAGGCTGTTGCCCGTGAGACGGAAAGCCATGTTACCGGCATAGCTTTTATAGAGGCGGATTTCTTGCGCGACGCTGTGTTGCGACAGACCCACAAGCAAAAATAGCAGGAGAGCCACGAGGCTAACCTGCAGAATCTGCGTGATGTAAGCAGAGCCCGAGTGAGGAGGGCTCAGTACTGGTCTGTTCAAATGATCGCTTCTCTTAAAGCTTGTACTAAAACTAATTCAGTCTACGCGCTAAGACCGCTGTCTTAACCAAACAAGAGCCGCTCTCTGGCAGTGCTTCTTTAGTGGCTGCGGGGCTTTGTAATATTGTGTATCTGAATCTTGCCTTTTTTATGTAACGTGGATGTTACGGCGACTTATCTGGCCAGTCAATTTACTGATTGACTGTTAAATTTAAAAATACGCCGGTATTTCAGGGATTTGCGGCGCGGTCTTTTGAAGACAAGTGAGCAGGTGTGAGTAATCGCGTCGTAGAAAGCCTTATTGTTCCACTTTTATTATCAATAGTGCGATGAGAGTGGCAAAAGTACTATTATTGATGGAACAGCTTGTCGCATCTGGCCAATTTGTCAGGGCGGTGTAAACCGACTTTCGAAGGCTCGAAATGTGGACTCTGTCACATGGGTTAGGAGGGCGTGTCAGCACGAAAAAGCCCGGCAGTTGCCGGGCCTGGAAGAGAGTATATGGCGGGGCGTCCAGAAGTTCGTTTAGAACGGTTGTCCAGAACGATTATCATCGTCAGTATCAGTGTAAGCGACAGAGATATGCCTCAGCCAAATTACTCAGTGCTAATCGATTTAAATC
>JAYYHP010000291.1:0-7570 GCA_036148335.1 Pseudomonadota bacterium | reverse complement strand
AGCGCACTGATTGCGACACTGAGTGGATTTTTATTTGGCCTTGGTCTGTTGATTTCAGGCATGAATGACCCGGCGAAAGTTCGCGGTTTTCTCGATATTTTCGGTGACTGGCAGCCTGCTTTGATTGCGGTCATGGGCGGTGCAGTCGTGGTCTTTTTCGTGGCCTTCCGCTTTAGTAAAACACAGACTCGTCCATGGTTGGCGGAGCGGTTTAATCTGCCTGCGTTAACCGCCATTGATGCTCGCTTATTGCTGGGCGCGGTCATGTTTGGTGTCGGCTGGGGGCTGGTTGGCTTGTGTCCGGGGCCGGCGTTGGTCGACCTGCTGTCTGGTCATGCCAGTATCTTCTGGTTTGTTGGTGCGTTATTGGTCGGTAACCGTTTGGCACACTGGCTGGTGGGGCCGGCGTCGACAGACAAGTAGTGCCTGTGTTAGAGCGTCTGCATCAGGGCGTCTGCATCAGGGCGCCTGCATCCGAATGCCTTTCCAAGATTTTTCCTAAGTACCTGGGCAGATGAGTTTTGGCTATGAGGCCGGTAGCCAGAACTCAATGGTCCGCTCACCTCTTGTGGGTTTTACTGTCGTGACATTCCCGAGGGCAAGATTCAGCGGCAGGCGCTGATCGCCACGACGAGAGTATCGACAGGAGGTACACATGGCACATTGGTGGAAAGACGCAGGACATGTCCTTCTGACAGTATGGGGAGAGCCTCATACGGCTGGTGATTGACGGACTACGCAGAATTAAAGAGGTTAGGGCGGGCTGAGTGCGCAATGAAGCAATGCGGCTCGCCTCACAAGGTGAGGCCTTAAAAAGCGAGTGCGGTCGTTAGACGGCCACACTCACCTTTATTTCATACTAACCGGTTGAACGTTCCGTTATTCAGAGTACGCGCTGAAGAAATTCATGCGCGTCTCGGGCTGATTGCTCTGGAATTTCTTCCATCGGAACATGACCCACGCCCGGGTACATAATGACTTCAGACTCTGGCAGTTCACGATGAAAATTGGCTGCGTTTTCTGGCTGAATCCAGATGTCTTTCTCACCCCACTGAATCAAGGTCGGAGCCTTCACGTTTTTCACGCCATCGGTGCTCAGGTTATCCAGCTCTTCAAAGACGCGCAATAAAGACAATGGATTGCCTCGATGCAACATTAAGTCCTGATACAGCGGTACTTTTGCTGGCTTAATGCGGCGCTTATCTCCGTAGACTTCATTCAGAATAAATTTTACGACAAAGCCAGGTGCACCCACACGTACCAGATGGCGCAGGTAAGGCGTGGTAAACAGCTTCATGATCAGTGGTAATTTCATCGGGTAGCCTGCGGCATCCAGCAATACCATGGCGCTGACTTTTTCTGGGTAAGTCGCCGCAAAATTCCAGGAAATATAGCCGCCCAGCGAGTTACCAATCATCACCAGTTTGTCGATTTCCAGATAATCGACCAGCGCATTGACCCGGTCGACGATGGCTTCAATGGAGGTGTCGCCATCACTAATGGCGCCTGTGAGTCCAAATCCCGGCACATCGATACGAACGATGCGGTAATCGTTCTTTAACGTGTCTACCCAGTCATCCCAGGTGTGCAGGGAAGCCATGATGCCGTGCAGCAGTAATAGGGTGGGCGCCGTTTCGTCACCGCTGCCTTCAATCCGGTAATGGATGTTGTCGCCACGATATTGAAAAAAGCGTGAATCATCGTTGGCGTAGCGTTCCGCCATTTGGGCGGTGCTTAGTTTTCCCAGGCCCAGGGTCCGGTTCAATGACATGGTGATTTCCTCTGCTCGCTGTCATGACGACGGCGACTGTTTCTTTCTGATAATGATGTAACTGATCGGTCCGATCGGTTGCGGCTTTGAGGATGCCGGTTCGGGCGGTATTTGCACAGGTGCATAAGAGACAGGCTGAGCGCCCACGCCTGTCATTGAATTGTCAGAATGCCGCCACGGGACTGTCATGCGCGTTGCGTTAACTGGCGAGGCCGTCATTAAGATGACCTTCAGGGAGAGTGGCATGCCTCTGTCACGACGCGAGTTTCTGATCGACAGCCTGGCCAGCAGTACACTGCTGAACTGGCGTGCGCAGCGCCCTTCACGCAGTCATTATCCGTTCCAGCATGGGGTGGCCTCGGGCGATCCATTACACGATGGCATCATTCTCTGGACCCGGATCACGCCTACCAATGACGGCCTCTCCGGAGGGGCAAGCACCCCGGTGTCGTATCATTGGGTGGTCGCTACCGATGCCGCATTGACTCAGGTAGTCGCTAATGGAGAGTCACATACGACGGCCGAGCGCGACTTTACCGTTAAGCACGATATTCGTGCGCTGTTACCGGGGCGGGATTACTACTACGCGTTTTATGCACAGGGGCAGTGGTCGGATACCGGTCATTTCAAGACACTGCCGGAGGTCTCGCCTGAACGACTGCGTTTGGCATTTACCTCGTGTTCTAATTTTGCAGCGGGTTACTTCAATGTATACCGCGACATTGCCGAGCGTCGTGACTTGGATGCGGTGCTGCACCTCGGTGATTACATTTACGAGTATGCCTCGCTGGACGAGTCGCTTATCAGTGGACGTGTACACGAGCCGATGGCCGAGGCCGTGACGCTGGCAGATTATCGCGCACGTCACGCTTGCTACAAAGCCGACCGTGATTCTCAGGCGATGCATCGGCAGCATGCTCTGATCGCCATCTGGGACGACCATGAAGTCGCCAACAATGCCTGGCAGGGTGGTGCTGCGAACCATCAGGACGCAACCCAGGGTGCCTGGCCTGAACGCCTGCAGGCCGCCGTTCAGGCTTACTATGAATGGATGCCGGTACGCGAGTCGGGCAATGCCGACGCACCGGAAATGTACCGTGGCTATCGTTTTGGTCAGCTGCTGGATCTGTCGATGCTCGACACGCGTCTGGCAGGCCGCGAGGCCCCCGACGCGGACTATGTGTCACGTCATGCGCCTGAACGAACGTTACTGGGCGAGGCGCAGGAAAACTGGCTGAGCGAGCGGTTGGTTCAGGCCCAAGACGAGGGCGTAACCTGGAAGCTGCTGGGACAGCAGGTCATGATGGCGCAGTTTGGGTTTCATCAGCAGCCCTTTAATTACGACCAATGGGATGGCTATCCGGCGGCACGCCAACGATTGTTTGATCTGGTGGAACAGCAGGGGATTACCGGCTGGGGCGTGTTGACCGGCGACATTCACTCCAGTTGGGCGATGACATTGCACCATGATCCATTCGTGGATCGCTCTTCACCGCTGGGTTTTGAGTTGGTGACGCCAGCGGTAACCTCCGAAGGAATCGGTAATGCAGCCACCGCGACACTGGCGGCGGCGTCCTTGTCATCAGTATTGCCACATCTGAACTTCGTGGATTTTTACTACCGGGGCTATGTGGTGCTCGACATTACTGAGCAGCGCTTGCAGGCCGAATGGTGGGTCGTGGATACGGTGTTATCGCCGCGCTACAGCAGTGCCTGCCTGCGGGCTCTGACAACCCAGCCGTTGTCGCCTGAGTTAGCGTTATTGAGTGATGCCGAGGTCGCAGAACTCACGAGCCATCGGCATCAGGGAATGGCTAAGAATCACGGCGACCATAAATTCTCTCAACCGCTCGCATTTCTGCGTGATTGGCGTGGTGCCGGTGCATTAACCCAGAGTGAATTTTCATCGGCATTAATCAGCGGCCGCTGATTTATTTTAGCAAAAACTGGCGCGCATCTTCTGCGGTTTTATCTGGCATTTCTTCCATGGGCATATGCCCGAGGCCGTCATAAATAACGGCATCGCATTGCTGAATATTTTTCTGGAATAAAGGCACGTGGCGTTTAGGAATCCAGCGGTCTTTGCTACCCCACATCACCAGCGTTGGCTGGGTAATCCGTTTCAGGTACCCGGTCGGGAACCCACCGCGATTACGGATAAAATGCACCACATTGGCACCGGATGAGCGATTACCTTCGCGCATCATTAAATCGTAATAACGATTCACTTTATCCTTCGTCAGGCGGGAGGGGTCGCCGTACACGTCCTTTAATACCGAGCGAAAGGCCGGTTTGGGAAATTTAATGAGCGACGAAATCCAGGTGGCACCGGGCATCGCCAGCGTGATGAGCAACCAGGGCACGATAAAGAAAAATCCGGCGGCATCAATCAGAATGATCTTTTTCACTTTGTCTGGGTAACGCGCAGCAAACTCCCAGCTCATCCAACCGCCCAGTGAATTACCGGCCAGCATGCATTCGGTAATGCCCAGAGCATCGGTAAAGTCGTTCAGGAATTCGCTGTAGATATGCTTGAACATGCCCTGAGGGTGCGGGCCAGTCAGGCCATAATTGGGTGCGTCGACCGCAATCACCCGGAAATCGTCTTTCAGGCGATCGATCCAGCCTTCCCAGGTGTGCAGCGATGAAAACATTCCATGCAGCAGAATCAGTACGGGACCGCTACCGACATCCCGATAGTGGACCTGCATTCCCTGAAGTTCAATAAATTGCGAATCTTCGTAGGCGTGTTTTGCTTTCATCTCATCGATGGAGATGCCGTATTTTTCTTTTAATAATGACACGACGATTACCGTTCTGCTGACGCCAGGCGTCTGACTGCTGTTACACTGGCCGCTGAGTTTATCAGACGGTCGTCTAGTGACACCATGGCAAGCCCGGACTTTCTCCCTGCGGTTACTGAACACATTGCACTCTTTGTACTGTCATTTCTGGCAGGCTCCGTCTTGCCGCTGGGGTCGGAGTGGTATGTCTGGCAGTTACTCACCGATGGCCACGCCATGTTGGGGGTTGTCATAGTGGCGACGTTAGGCAATACGTTAGGGGGTGTGCTGACCTGGTGGCTGGGTGCGCGAGGGCGGGAAGTCTGGTTACGGCGTCATCAGGATTCCCGGCGATTCTTATGGGCGAGTACCCTGTTCCGACGTTATGGTATCTGGTCTCTACTATTTAGTTGGCTGCCTTTGATCGGTGATGTGCTGGTGGCGCTTGCCGGCGCAAGCGGCGCGGGCTGGCGGTTCGCGACATTGCTGATGCTACTAGGCAAGGGGGCTCGGTACGTTATGCTGGCTTATGCCGTGATGCAGACGCTTGCCTGATTTTTCCCCGGCAATGAGTAAGCAACGATGAGTTACCCACTATCCGTCACCTTGCACGCTACCGATGACTGGAGTGACCTGGCGGCGTGTCTGAATTGGCTGTTACCGCGTCATACGCCCGAAGAGCTGATGGCACTGGTGGATGGCGGCCGCGTCAGTGTCGTTCAGGCACATGGGCGATCCGTCGTCACTGCATTGAACGCTGCGCTGCCTCGCACCGGCGAAGTGATCGTTGAGCTGCCGAATCACAGCGAAGCGCCATCGCCCTCAGGGGGCTCTATACGTAGCCCCTGGATTCTGGTGTGGGAAAATCATGACCTCATGGTGGTAAACAAAGCGCCGGGGCTTCCTGTGAGTCGTACTACCCGGAATTTATTCGATACCTTGATCTCAGCAGTTCGTCGCCACTCCCCTTGGCGCGATGCCCGTTTGCTGCACCGTCTGGACGCCGAAACGCGAGGACTGTTGGTGATTGCAAAATACGAAGCCGCCGATCGTCGTTGGAAGAAAAAGCTGGACCGTCTGATGCTGCACAAGCGTTATCGGGCCTGGGTCATTGGTCAGCCGAAGTGGCAGCAACAGGAGGTGCAGTGGCCCTTGTCAGAGCGCTCTGACAGTGCGATTCGTACCCAAATGTACGCGGTCAATGATGCGACTGATCCCGCATTTACCAAGATTAAAGAGTGCCATACCCGCGTTACGCTGCTCGAGACCGTCGTGCATGGTGGACAGGATTATAGCTTGGTGGAATGTGAGTTACTGACGGGGCGTAAACATCAGATTCGGGCGCATTTAGCAGCGCTGGGGTACCCGATTGTCGGGGACAAAATATACTCCCATGAAGGGCGCTATTATCTGAAACGCTTGCAAGGACCCTTGTCGCAGGAAGACGAGCGGGCGTTAATGGCGCCCTCTCACTGTCTGCAATCCTACGAACTGGTTCTGAATGTCAAAGACGGGCCGGTGACGATTCAGGTACCGCAGCCTTTTTCTGCTGACTTCCCGGTGGAATTCTACGGTTCGGTGTGAAGGTTGTTTCAGGAATTGGCCGACCGGAAGCTGCTTCTTTCATTCGCTGATAGGCCGCTTTGCCGATCTCCTCGAAATTGATGCTCACCAAACCATGGATCAAGCGCTCGCTGAGCAGGCGTTGATACCCTTCGCTCACACCTCCAACGGCTACAATCACCAGTGGTTGTTTTGACTGAAGGCTGTCGAGATAGGGGCGGATGACCTTAGAGTAGGCGTCGGGATCTTCAATCGGCCAGTGACCGACCGACAGAATCACATCCGGCTTGATGTTATCCATCAGGCCTTCTATTTGAGCGAGCGCTTTATCGCTCGAGCCTCGTGACAATTCCGGGCAACGATCCAGCTCTGTCCAGCCATTCTCACCGTTTAAGCGTTGGCCTTTTATTAATGGGCTGTCTGCCGCCAACGTCTGGCGCAGCGCCTCGACGCGCTGCTGGAGGTTAGGGTCGTGCTGAACCGACATAATACAGACGGTGCCGCCTTGAGGGCGCATGAATAGCGCAAGCTCACCAATGTCGACCCCGATCATACGATTATCGGTGCCGACGTAGCCTCGGGACAGATGGGCGTGACGCTTTGAAAAGGGGGAGTCGAAGGTCAGGATGGGAATGTTGCTCTGGGCAACGCCTTGGGCGACAAACTCTGAATTCGTGACAGAAATTGCCAGCCCCTGGTAGCGCTGACTGGCAATGGCCTGCTCGATGGCAAAGCGCTGTACATGAGGGCTGGCCGTGCCTTCATCGCCCAGTAGGTCGCAGTGATTGCCGTCTGCTGCCGCCGCTTCCTGGCAGCCTTGCGCCGCCGCCACAAAATTCAGGTCAGACGTACTCTTGGCCACCAAACCGAAGCGTAAGCCATCGGCCTGTACTGACAGGGCCGTGATCATCAACCAACCTAAAATACACAGCCTCATGCACATACTCCGGAAATCAACTTATCCGAGTGTAGTGTGGTGGCCTTTTAGGATAAATAGATTCTGAGTAAAGGCCTGAATCGGCCCAGAAACGATCAGGCATAAAAAAACCGAGCGCTTGGCCCGGTTTCATTACTTTATTACTTTCTAGAGGTCATACGTCTTCGCAGGCGCACAAATACCAGAAGTATACCTGTCAAGGGGAGGAAGGCTCCCATGAAGCCACCACCGCCGCCACCAGAAGAGGAGCCCCAGTCTGTTGTCGAGCGAGCATCGAATGACGAGAGCTCAATGGTGCTGCCGGAGAACAGCCCTAAACCCTCAGCATAAAGTTCAGGGTATTCTGCTGATTCTCCGAAGCTTAGCTCAATCGCGTTATAGTTTTTGCCCTGAAATGAAACCGTCGTCTTTCCAGTAAATGAGATATAACGGTCGCCTTCGAAAGAGTCGACTTCCCCGTCCTCGTCACGGTAGCTGGTGACATAGGTTATATGTCGCGTTTCCCCGGGAGTCATG
>JAYYHP010000290.1:0-3922 GCA_036148335.1 Pseudomonadota bacterium | reverse complement strand
GCCTGAATGTATTCGTTAGCACGGTCGGCCAGCGCCATGATCTCTTTCATCGCACGGCCAAACTCACGCTTTTCATACAGCTCAGCGATGTGATCACCGGCGTTGATGAAATCGTTCACCATGGCTTCTTCAGCACAGGTTTCACTGAGAACGCCACCGGACTTCTTGATGAAGTTGGCCGTGCGGCTGGCAATATTAATCAGCTTGTTCACCAGATCCGAGTTCACACGCTGTACGAAGTCTTCGAGGTTGAGGTCGAAGTCGTCGACGCTGCTGCCCAGTTTGGCGGCAAAGTAATAGCGCAGGTAAGTCGGGTTCAGGTGGTTCAGGTAAGTACGGGCCTTAATGAAAGTACCGCGTGACTTGGACATTTTAGCGCCGTTCACGGTCACGAAACCGTGTGCGTTGACTGCCGTTGGCGTACGGTAATCCGCAGCCGTCAGCATGGATGGCCAGAACAGGGCGTGGAAGTTGATGATGTCTTTACCGATGAAGTGATACACCTCAGCGTCAGACCCTTTCTTCCAGTAGTCATCAAAATCCAGATCGTCGCGACGATCACACAGGTTTTTGAAGCTCGCCATGTAGCCGATTGGTGCATCTAGCCAAACGTAGAAGTACTTGCCCGGAGCGTCAGGAATCTCAACACCAAAGTACGGCGCATCACGGGAGATGTCCCACTCCTGCAGGCCTGAATCCAGCCACTCGGCCAACTTGTTGGCGACTTCATCCTGCAAGGTGCCAGAACGGGTCCACTCTTTCAGGAACTCCTGAAAATCCGGCAGTTTGAAGAAGAAATGCTCAGACTCTTTTTCAACCGGCGTGGCGCCAGAGATCACCGAATAAGGTTTTTTCAGCTCCGCCGGTGTGTAGGTCGCACCACAGACTTCACAGTTATCGCCGTACTGGTCTTCGGCGTCACACTTGGGGCAGTTGCCTTTGATGTAACGGTCGGCCAGAAACAGTTCTTTGACTGGATCGTACAGTTGCTTAATGCTGCGCGTGGCGATGTGGCCTTTGTCACGACAGGCTTTGTAGATAGCCGCCGACAGCTCACGGTTTTCTTCACTGTGCGTGCTATGGAAGTTATCAAACGCGATCTGGAAATCGGCAAAATCGGTTTCGTGCTCGGCTTTGACGCGGGCGATCTGCTCTTCCGGGCTGATACCTTCTTTCTCGGCGCGCAGCATGATGGCCGTGCCGTGCGCGTCGTCAGCGCAAACGTAGGTGCACTGATGGCCACGGGCTTTCTGGAAGCGAACCCAGATATCGGTCTGGATGTATTCCAGCAGGTGGCCTAAGTGAATGGAGCCGTTTGCGTAAGGCAGGGCACTGGTGACAAGGATTTTGCGAGCGGTCTGATCGGTCATGACAATTCGTTTCGGTGGCTCTGAAAAAAGGTGGGGTATTGTAGCGACTCCGACGGGGTACTTCACCCCAACTTCACCCCAACTTCACCCCAACTTCACCCCAAGATCACGCGAGCATCATCGTCAAACTTTCGCTATGGAAAAGGGGAAGGAGTGACGACAGATACGGAAGCCAGAGAAACAGCCGTCGGCTTGAGTGAGTTCAAGCCGCCGGGAGTGCAGTTTGATCGATTCCGATCTGGGGTCAGGTGGTCGGAATCAGTCGTCAGGTTCCTGGTAGTTCGGGTCCAGCGTGAGTTTGGCGCTGCGAATGGTGTTGTCTTTGATCTGCATGATTTCAATGCGATAGCGGCCAATTCGCAGACACACCGGGGCCTCCGGAATGTGTTCGAGACTCTCAACAATCAGGCCACTGACGGATTTCGGGCCGTCCGTAGGCAACTCCCAGTGCATGGCTTTGTTGACGTCGCGTACAAAGGCGGTGCCATCGACGATAAAGCTGCCATCATCCTGCGGGTGAACGTCTGGCGAGCTGCTGGAGGCTACGTCGGTGGTAAATTCACCGACAATTTCTTCCAGAATGTCTTCTAAGGTACAGATACCCTGAACATCGCCGTATTCGTCTACGACCAGTGCAATGCGGCGTTGATACTTCTGGAAGTTAAACAGCTGGGTATGCAGTGGCGTGCTTTCCGGGATGAAGTAAGGCTCACGACTGAGCTTTTCGATGTCATCTTTTAAGTACTCACCCGACGACAGAAAACGGCTGATGTTACGGGTATGCAGTACGCCGACCACGTTGTTGATGTCACCACGGAACACCGGCAAACGCGTGTGCTGGGTGGTGCGCAGTTGCTGAATAATGTCGCCCAGCGGGTCGTCCAGGTCGATGCCCATGACCTCGTTGCGCGGCACCATGATGTCGTTGACCGTCATTTTTTCCAGATCGAGAATCGAAATCAGCATGTGCTGGTGACGTTTCGGAATCATGGAACCGGCTTCCCGTACGACCGTGCGCAGTTCTTCGGTGCTCAGGTTGTCGGGCGTTGCATTAGCAACATCAAAACGGATGAGCTTTAACAGAGCGTTGGCAATGGTGTTCACAAACCATACGGCCGGGTGCAATACCCATTGCAGCCATACCAGAATGGCTGAGGCCGGGAAGGCAATCTTTTCAGGAGCGATGGCGGCCAGTGTTTTCGGGGTCAGTTCGGCGAAGATCAAGACGACCAGGGTAAACAGAATCGTGTTAACGAAGACCGCGAGGTCCGGATTGTCCGGCCACAGACGTTGGCTGATGATGGTCGCCAGTGCCGCGGCAGCAAAATTCACCAGATTGTTGCCGGTCAGGATGGTGCCGATCATGCGATCTGGCTTCTCCAGAAGCTTGGCCGAGCGCATGGCTGCTTTGTGTTTGTTCTTCGCCAGGTGGCGCAGACGATAACGGTTGAGCGACATCATGCCGGTTTCGGAGCTGGAGAAGAAACCCGACAGTACAATCAAAAGAGCAAGTATGCCGAAGAGCACACTTAAGGGGACGTCGTTCAAGACGGTATCCTATGGCAGTTAAGGTTCCGCCATCATAGGCGGTGGCGTGTCGCTGTCAAGGCAACGCCGACGCACGGACGGCTGCCATTGCAGGACGGCGCGGATTAAGTGGTGAGGGTCAGGGACGCAGTAATACGTACTCCAACACAAACTGCGTGCCGAAGTAGGCCAGAATAAGAAAGGCAGTGCCCGCCAACGTCCATTTACCGGCCACCGGGCCGCGCCAGCCGAAACGATGACGGCCAAACAGCAACACCGCAAATACCAACCAACCGAAGACTGAGAAGACCACCTTATGAATCAGGTGTTGTTCTTTCAAACTGTCTACTTCTGGCCAGCCAATGGCAAAGGCGATGGTCAGCAACACCATACCCAGCCACAGAATCTCGAACAACAGAGCATCCATGGTCTGTAGCGGTGGCAGTGAACGGATTAATCCGCGCGTCTGGTGCTTTCTTAGATTGCGGTCTTGCAGAATCACCAACACGGCCTGAACGGAGGCGATGGTGAACAGACTGAACGCCAGCACAGACATAAGAATGTGCCAGACCAGCGCGTAACTGAGATGGTCGGCAACGACCTGATGCGATTGCGTTGCGGCCAGCAGAGTCGTGACCGCGCCCATGGGCAACAGCGCCGTAAATAAATTGTCCACGGGCTTACGCCAGGCGGAGAACAACAATAAGGTGATGACGACCAGTGAGATCAGCGACCCCACCTGAAACATGGCGAGGTTGAGACTATGATCGCTGACCAGCGTTAGAGACAGTGCACTGGCGTGGCAAAGCGCGCCGACACCGGCGGGAGCGAGTAGCAGACTGCGCATGGGCGGTTGCTTGCCCAATATGACCCACCACTGGCGAGTCGCACCAAACAGGTAAAGCAGAGCGGCGGCGCCCGCCAGGAAAATCGCTGTCATTGAATGTCCCCAATCGATGGCGACAGTGTCGCATAAGGCGTGGTTGCACGGAAGTACAGCACTGGCCTATGAGAGTGGAACTGCT
>JAYYHP010000289.1:0-4668 GCA_036148335.1 Pseudomonadota bacterium | reverse complement strand
GCTGCCCTTTCAGGTCCGCTGTGGTCAGGGTGCGTCCATCCTCGACCACGCCCAGTTCAAATTCCGGAAACGGCTTGTCTATTAATGGCGATGGCAAACTGGTCTTATCCTCGATCCCCAGACCGATCCAGAACACCACGCCCATCAGGGCAAAAATAACCAATGGGATAAATAATAAGGCTCGGTTCATGACGCCGCTCCCTGTGCTTTGGCCGCTACTTTTGCCCCAGAGTGACGTTGCTTGCGATAGCGCTTATCCAATACCGCCAGCAGGCCACCCAACGACATAAAGATGGCGCCCAACCACACCCAGCGCATGAAAGGTTTCACCTGCAAACGCATGCCCCAGGCTCCGCCCGCCAGTGGCTCCCCCATGGACACATAAATATCGCGCCATAGGCTGGCATCAATCGCCGCCTCGGTCATGATGGAGTTACGTGCGTGGTAACGACGTTTTTCGGCAGTCAGTACTTCGATCACGCGTCCGTCTTTCAGCACGTTAAAACGGGTGGCCTGCGACGTGTAGTTTGGCCCCTGAATGGTGCCCGCCTGAACAAACTCAAACTGGTAATCACCCAAAGTCTCGACCTGTCCCGGTGCAATACGAACCGATTTTTCAATGCTGTAATTGGCCACCATGGTCACACCGATGATGGTAATCCCCACGCCCACATGCGCCAGCACCATGCCAAGGTAGCTCCAGCCTAATCCAGCGATTCGGCCGATCTGACCGCGGGACTTTTTCCAGACATCCGCCAAAGTAGCCACAATCAACCAGGCGCTGATCGCCAGTCCTAACAGAACACCGCCTTTCACCGTACCCGACAGCACCAATGACACGCCCAAGGCAAAGACCACGGCAGTAATGCCGGCAATCCATAAAATGGTTGCCATGCGCGACCACTTATCGGATTTCCAGCGCACCATGGCGCCTATGCCCATCAACACACTCAGGGCAACGGTTAACGGCACAAACATGGCATTGAACCAGGCGGCACCGACCGAGAGCTTACCCAGCCCCATGAAGTCGTAGACCAGCGGATACAGGGTGCCGGTCAGTACCGCCAAGGCCATAACCATAAGCACCAGATTGTTCAGCAACAGGAAGGTCTCGCGCGACACCAGCTCGTAGCGGCCGACGGAGGCAACGGTCGGCGCTTTCAGGGCATACAGCAACAATGAACCGCCCACACATATCCCCAATAGAGCGAGAATAAAGACACCCCGCTCGGGATCAGAGGCAAAGGCATGCACCGACGTCAGCACGCCCGAACGTACCAGGAAGGTACCCAACAGACTCAACGAGAAAGCAAAAATGGCCAGCAACACCGTCCAACTCTTGAACAGGCCGCGTTTTTCCGTCACCGCCAAAGAGTGCAGTAACGCCGTCGCCACTAACCATGGCATCAGAGAGGCATTTTCAACCGGATCCCAGAACCACCAGCCACCCCAGCCAAGTTCGTAGTAGGCCCACCAGCTACCCAAGGCAATGCCGATAGTCAGGAAAATCCAGGCTGCCGTCGTCCACGGCCGTGACCAGCGCGCCCAGGCCGCATCCAATCTCCCACTCATCAGCGCCGCAAGGGCAAACGCGAAGGCCACAGAGAGCCCGACATAACCCATGTAAAGCGTCGGGGGATGCACGATCAGGCCGAAGTCCTGCAGCAATGGGTTCAGATCGCCGCCGTCTTGCGGCGGGCTTGGCAGCAGACGCTCGAACGGATTGGATGTCTCGATGGTAAACAGAATAAAACCCACCGAAATCATGCCCATGATGGACAGCACCCGAGCCACCATATCTAACGGCAAGGAGCGACTTAACAGCGCCACGGCAACGCCCCACAACCCCAGCATGGTGACCCACAACAGCAGTGAGCCTTCGTGAGCCCCCCATACCGCAGAGATCTTAAAGGGCGTCGGTAATTGGCTGTTGCTGTTGGCGGCCACATACGCCACGGAGAAATCATCTTGCAGAAAGCCCCAGGTCAGCATCACCAAGCTGAGCATAAGAAATAACGCCTGCCCCACAGCGAGGGGACGCGCATAACCCATTAACCACCACTGGCCGCGCTGAACGCCAACCAGAGGAATCACCACCTGTAACGCCGCCATCACCAATGACAAGATTAAGGCAAGCTGACCCAGTTCAGGCCAGAACAGCGGATTGATGCTCATCCGTTCGTTGCTCCTGCGGCTTCGACCATGCTGGCTTTACCGTCCTGCTGGGCTATTTCCAGCGCGTCCTGCACCTCAGGCGGCATGTAGTTTTCATCGTGCTTGGCCAGCACTTCTGACGCGACGAACACACCGTCGTGATTCAGCTGGCCCAGCGCCACAATGCCCTGCCCTTCACGAAACAGATCCGGCAGGATGCCCTCGTAAACCATAGGCACCTGCGCCTGACCATCCGTCACCCGGAAAGTCACACCCAACCCTTCAGGGTCACGCTCTACGCTGCCATCAACCACCAGACCGCCGGCCCGGATCGTCACGCCGGGTGCCACTTCTCCTGCGGCGATCTGCGTTGGGGTCTGGAACAGATTGATGTTCTGTGATAGTGAATACATCGCCAAACCGACCGCGATGGCCACTGCAGCCACCAGAAACAGAATCAGATTAAGGCGTTGCTTACGTTGTGGATGCATGACGTTTCTCCCGACGCAGACGCTGAGCCTGCTCTTTCATTAAACGACGACGGCGCAGCAGAGGCAGCGCTACGTTAATGGCCACAATCAGGGCAGTGAGTCCGTACGACAACCAGACGTACAGACCGTGTTTTCCCATGGCAATAAATTCTGACAGCGAGGCAAATTCCATCAGGACTCCAGCAGTTTTTTCACCCACTGGCGCTTGCGCTCATGCCAGAGGATTTCGTTTCGGGTACGCAGAATTACCAGCAACGCAAAGAATAAATACGTGCTGACAATCATAATGAGTAGTGGCCACAGCATGTCCGGGTGCATGGATGGCTTTTCGGTCAGCGTCAGGGTGGCAGGCTGATGCAGTGTGTTCCACCACTCGACCGAGTACTTAATGATGGGAATGTTCACCACACCAACCAACGCAAGAATCGCGGCCGCTTTGTGCCCCGCGTCCTCAGACTCCATGGCTTGCTGAATGGCCATCACGCCGAAATACAAAAACAGCAGCAATAACATAGAGGTTAAGCGCGCATCCCAGACCCACCAGGTCCCCCACGTCGGCTTGCCCCAGATCGCACCGGTTAATAAGGCGATTAAACAAAAGGACGCACCGACTGGTGCAATGACTTTGGCCACCCAAGCGGCCATTTTCATGCGCCAGATCAGGAAGACGGCACCGCTGATCGCCATCATGAGATACGCGCTTTGCGCCAGTAAGGCCGCGGGCACATGGATGTAGATAATCCGGAAACTGTCACCCTGCTGATAATCGGCGGGAGCAAACAGCAAACCTAAGGTCAGGCCCACCACGGCCGAGATAACGACCATCGCCACCAACCATGGAACCCAACGTCCGGTTAGTTCATAAAACCATTTAGGTGAGCTCATGCGATGATACTGTTGAGTCAGCCACTGCCACATAGGTTGTTACCGCGATAAGTTGAGTTTCAATGCCGCTGCTGCAGCAAATGGAGCCAACGCCATTGCTAAGGCCAACATGGCGCCCAGCATGGCTATCTGCCCGTGATACGTCATGCCAATACCCGCCTGATACACCGCACTGGCAGCGAAAATCAACACAGGAACGTACAAAGGGAGAATCAGAAGCGTTAAGAGCAAACCACCGCTGCGCAAGCTGGCCGTCAAGGCCGCCCCCACGGTCCCGAGAAGAGACAACACGGGTGTTCCCACCGCCAAACTGAGAAGTAAGGGCAGCAGCGCATCATTGGGTAAATGAAGCATCACCCCCAACAACGGCGACATTAGCGTTAACGGTAAGCCACTGATGCACCAATGCACCAACGCTTTTCCCAACGCCAGAGCGTACAGGGATTCACCGGACGCTAACCACTGTTCGAGCGAGCCGTCCTCGACATCGGCACGAAATAAGGCATCCAGAGAGAGCAAGGTCGCCAGAAGCGCCGCGACCCAAATCACGCCCCCGGCAATCCGACTGAGAAACTTAGGGTCCGGATCCACGGCCAATGGAAACAAGGTGGCGACCATCAGGAAAAACATCAGAGGATTAGCCCACTCACCGGGATTTCGGGCCGCCAATAATAAGTCTCGGCGAATGGTCGCCACGACCAGGCTCATGCCGCGTCTCCCAATGCTAACTGTCGTAGTCCCGGAATTCCCTGCAAGGCATGGTGACTGGTAATGATCACCGCGCCGCGACGAGCGACCTGAGCCTGCAACTGAGCCTCAAGCCAGGCAACGCCTGCCGCATCCAACGCCGTAAAAGGCTCATCGAGAATCCACAGGGGTGCACGGGATACACACAAGCGCGCCAACGCAACCCGGCGCTGCTGCCCCGCAGACAATTGCAGACAGGGCGTTTCCTCATACCCGTAAAGAGACACCGCTTCCAACGCTTGCCACAGAGTGTCGTCAGAAACAGATGCGTCGTTGGCGCATAACCAGCGTAGATTTTCGATGGGCGTCAGTGACTTTTTAACGGCAGGCAAATGCCCCATGTAAAGACGCTGATGCGCGTAGGCGGAGTAACATTCTGACATCGGCTGAC
>JAYYHP010000288.1:0-2949 GCA_036148335.1 Pseudomonadota bacterium | reverse complement strand
GAAACATTTTGGTCGTCATGCCTTGGGCATCGTATTGACTGGCATGGGATCGGATGGACGTGAAGGCGCGCGTTTAATCAAAGAGGCCGGTGGCCATATCTGGGCACAGGATGAAGAGAGTAGCGTGATTTTTGGCATGCCGATGGCAGTGATTCGTGATGGCCTTGCCGATCAGGTGTTGCCATTAACCGGCCTCGGGCGGCGAATAGCTTCCGCTTGATAATAGCGGCGAATTGCATCCGCTTGAAAGTGGCAGTGCGTCCCCAGAATATTCGCAGCGCAGTCGGTCACGCCGGCCATAAGGGTGGATTTTCGAGCCGAGTTTACGAGGCTGGCGGGAAAATTGCTTCAATCAGACAATGATTGTCAGCCGCTTGACGAGCCGTCGGGTGGCGTCACCAAGGAACCCTATTGTGAAAATCTGGTCGATTTCAAATCAGAAAGGCGGCGTCGGAAAAACGACGTCGGTAGTAGGTCTCGGCGGCCTGCTCGCCGAGCGTGGTGAACGCGTACTCTTGGTGGACCTCGATCCGCACGGCTCCCTGACCAGTTACTTCGGACAGGACCCCGATAGCCTGGAACAAAGCCTGTACCATTTGTTTTTCGAGCAGCGTTGGCGCAACGTCGACATCATTCGTGACACGCTCAAACCCACTTCATTAGCCAATGTTTCTATGCTGCCGGCCACCACTTCGTTGGCGACGTTGGAGCGGCAAGTCAGTGGTCAGGATGGCATGGGCCTAGTGCTTGCTCGTACGTTGGCGCAGTTATGGGATGATTTTGATTACGCCTTGCTTGATACGCCGCCTATTCTTGGCGTCTTACTGGTGAATGCACTGGCGGCGTGTCAGCAGTTGGTGATTCCCACTCAGACGGAGCACTTAGCGCTGAAAGGACTTGAGCGCATGGTACATACGCTGCAGATGGTGATGAAATCGCAGAAGCGGCCGTTGCCGTACACCATTGTCCCGACCTTGTTTGACCGTCGTACGTCAGCCTCGTTGACCAGCCTGAAAGAAATGCGTCGCACCTATCAGGATTCCCTTTGGGACGAAGCCATTCCGGTAGACACGCGGTTACGCGATGCCAGTCATGAGGGTTGTTTCCCGCACCAGATGGACCCGAACACCCGGGGAGTGCGAGCCTATCGTCATCTGTTAGCGCATCTTGATCAGGGGTGAGCATGAATAACAATGACATCCTGATCGATTACTTTGATTGTTTATTGCACGAGCCTGAGCTGCATCCTAAAGACGTACTGAATACTCCGCTGGACGATGCCTTACATGCCGTCACCTCGGTCTCGCCAGACACCGATTCGGATCTCGATACGGTGCTGAATACCACGCTAATAATCGATACCAGTTCTGAGTCACTGTCACTAACGTTTTCTACTGACACCATTGCGGTAGGGCAGCGCTTGATTACTCTGTTGCCGGTGAGTGCATTGTCTGGCGCGGTGCCCGAATCATTGAGTCATGTTGCTGCCCAGCGTTGGCTGGCAGGATTGCAGTTACTCTCGGTGGCGCAGGAATGCCAGCCCGGACGACTAAAAAGCCAATTATTGTCTGTGTGTCGTGGAGCTCTGGCGTATGGCTGACTCGCGTCCGATGGAAGAACGTGAGAATCCGTTGACTCCGGAATCCGGACGTAAAACGGCCGTAAAAGAGCGCGCACGCGACAACCAGGTCGATGGCGTTCTGCAAAACTATCTCGACCAGCTGTTGGTGGTGGCGACGGAAACCCGGCCCAAATCGACGACGGACGTGCTGACCGAGACTGTTTCTGAAACCATCACGACAGACACGCCTGAGATCGAAACACTTAAGATTCAGGCAGCGACCGCGACAAAGCCGACACAACCCGCCACACCAACGATTACCATGCCGGCGACGGAGGTGGACGTTGCCTCAACGGTGACGGCACCGGCCGTGGCGTCCACTATTGAGCCTACCGTTGAGGTCGCTGCAGAGTCTACCGTGACACCGGCAATAACGCCTTCAATGGCACCGCCCGTCGCACCACCTGCCAATCCCGCTCTGAGCTGGGATTCGCCCCAAGGCGTGGAATGCCTGTTATTTAAGGTCGCAGGATTGAAACTGGCCATTCCTCTGTCACGCTTGGGTGGCGTTCACCCTGCCGTCGATAAAGTGACGCCTCTGATCCGACAAGCTCCCTGGACATTGGGTGTCTGGAAAGCCGAGCAGGGCAGCATCACTGTGGTCGATAGCGCGCAGCTGATCATGCCTGAACGTGGCGTCTCGTTGGCAGAGCAGGGCTATCAATATCTTATTCAACTGGGTCAGGCACCCTGGGCACTGGCGTGCCAGGATGTGTGTGACACCATCACACTGGTTTCCGAGTCAATAAAATGGCGAGGAGACACCAGTCGTCGGCCCTGGTTGGCCGGCACCGTCATTTCCGAAATGTGCGCATTACTCGATGTTCCGGCACTGATTTCGCTGCTTGAAGACAAGAAAATGGCGTCCTGAGGCGTCTCGAAAAATCCTTTTATTTCGGCTGGTACACTTTGTGCTCTGATCTATAGTTAAGGAAGGTCCGCAATGTTTTTTGACACAGTCGGGCATCGGCCTTTCTTAGCGAGGATGTTTTATGTCAGCAACTGCCGGGAAAAGTGTGGAAGATCCGGTCCTTCAATGGGTCACCTTCCGCCTTGAAAACGAGAGTTACGGTATTAACGTAATGCAGGTTCAAGAAGTTCTGCGTTACACAGAGATTGCTCCAGTGCCAGGTGCGCCTGCATATGTACTGGGCATCATTAACCTGCGTGGTAACGTGGTAACCGTGATCGATACGCGACAGCGTTTTGGTCTGCCTACCGCCGATACCACCGACCAGACCCGCATCGTGATTATTGAGGCGGAAAATCAGGTCGTGGGCATCCTTGTCGATGCGGTGGCTGAAGTAGTGTATCTACGACAGTCAGAA
>JAYYHP010000287.1:0-4454 GCA_036148335.1 Pseudomonadota bacterium | reverse complement strand
TTAACGGATACCATTACGGTCAACATGACTGTGACCGCCGTGAATGACTTACCAGTGATTACCTCAGCGGCCATTACCAGCGCTACGGAAGGTGAGGTGTACAGCTATGTGCCAACGGCGACGGATGTTGAAAATGACACCCTGACCTGGAATGTGGGCACTGCGCCAGCCGCTATGACCGTTAACAGCACTACGGGTGAACTGACCTGGACGCCAGAAGAGGGTGTTACCTCGGCTGACGTCACCTTGCTGGTGAACGACGGTGGCGCCAACGTGACTCAGAGCTTCACCATTACGGTGACGCCGGTGAACGACGCGCCTGTGATTACCGAGGGTGAAAGCGTTGCGGTGACTATGTCTGAAGACGGCGCACCGACCAGCTTTGCACTGGTATTGAATGCGACGGATGCCGACCACGCCGGTACGTCTCTGACGTGGACCATTGATGCTGCGGCTAATAATGGGTCGGCAACAGTCACTGGCACGGGTAACAGCAAAGCCGTGACTTACGCACCAGCGGCGGACTTCAGCGGTGTTGATAGCTTCACTGTGGCGGTGTCTGACGGTGATCTGACAGATACGGTGACGGTGAACGTTACAGTAGAGGCAGTGAACGACGCCCCTGTGATCGATGACGAGAGCGCTACGCTGATCACCGATGAAGATACCGAAGGCAACCTGACCCTGACCGCCAGCGATGTCGAAGGCGATAGCCTGAGCTGGAGTGTGACGACAGCGGCGACTCAGGGATCTGCATCAGTAAGCAACGGTGCCATCACTTACGTGCCGGCGGCTGACTTCAACGGTAGCGACAGCTTTACGGTAGAAGTGTCCGACGGTAACGCCAGCGACAGCATCACGGTTGATGTGACCGTCAATGCTGCGAACGATGCACCAGAAATTACTTCGACGGCAGTGACGTCAGCGACAGAAGGTGTGGCTTACGGTTACACAGTGACCGCCAGCGACATCGATGGTGACGCGCTGAGCTTCGCACTGACCACGGCACCAGTAGGCATGACCATTGACTCTGTTAGTGGTGCGATCAGCTGGACGCCAGGATCAGGCATTGCATCGGCGGATGTAACGGTAGAAGTGAACGATGGTGGTCTGACGGCCAGCCAGAGCTTCACCATTGCGGTGACGTCTGTGAATGCTGCCCCTGTGATTGACCAGGGTGCATCGACCACGCTGAATACCAACGAAGACACCACCGCAACACTGCAGCTGAGCGCGACCGATAGCGATGGCGACAGCCTGACCTGGAGCATCAGCTCAGGTGCCAGCAAAGGTGGTGTGGCTGTGGACGCAGCGGGTCTGGTGACTTACGTACCAGCAGCGGATGAAAACGGTAGCGATGCCTTCGAAGTGTCTGTCTTCGACGGCACTGAGACCGCCACGATTGCTGTCAGCGTCGATATTGCTGAAGTGAACGATCTGCCAGTGATTAACGAAGGCTCTGAAGTCACCCTGACAGTGAACGAAGATGAATTCGGCAACATCACTCTGACGGCCACCGATGTGGATGGCGACACTCTGACCTGGTCCGTGCAGACCGGTGCCGTGAATGGCATCGTGACTCAGACCGGCAGTGAGTTCAGCTACACCCCATCAGTGGACTTCAGCGGTGACGATAGCTTCATCGTGCAGGTCAGCGATGGCACTGCATCAGGCACCAGCACGGTGAATGTGACTGTGGTGGCTGTTAACGACGCGCCTGTGGTGACGTCCAGCGCGAATACTTCGGCGACTCAGTACCAGGTATACGCCTATGACGTTACTGCAACGGACGTTGAAAACGACGCCATGTCGTTCAGCCTGAGCACCGCGCCTGCGGGCATGAGCATCAGCGGGACTGGCGAAGTTCGTTGGATGCCAGACGCAGCGGGGACTTATGCGGTTGTCGTGGCGGTCAGCGATGGCAATGCGACCGGTGAACAGAGCTTTACTGTCACCGTTGACGCTGCACCGGCTGTGAATGGCCGTGCCGTGAAAGGCGTGATGTCTGGTGCCATTGTTGAAGCGGCGGTATACGCCGGTCTGGATGCGAATGGTGATCACAGCTGGTCTGTGATTGGCACGACCACCACCGATGCAAATGGCTACTACGGTTTCGATCTGGGATCGCAATCTGCACCAGTTCGTATCCGTGTGACCACCACCGTGGATACCGAAATGGTATGTGACACGCCAAGCGGTTGCCTGTTGGCACCACCGGCAGTCTTTGGTGAGCGCGGTGCGCCTGCCGTTGACATGGTGATGGACAGCATTGTCACTGGCAGCAACTTCGCAGGTACCATTGCGGTCACGCCAATGACGAACATGGCAGCGGCTTGGCTGCAGGCCTTCCCGGATGCACTGGATGACAACGCGGTGGCGCTGGCGCATACCCGTCTGGCAACCCTGTTTGGCTTTGATAGCGCAGATTACGTGCACCATCGCATGATTGATCTGACCGATAGCTTCGAGCGTAGCTACGCGGTTGCTAACGATATGCAAGCTATGCGTCACGCTATCTTCTCGGCGAGCCTGCAAGAGACGGCCATTGTTGCCTCACTGTCCATTGATTCAGTGACCGACAACATTGCGCTGATCTTTGGTCTGCTGGGTGGTCAGATGCCACTGAAATCCGGCGAATTGGATGTCAGCACGCTGGGTCTGACCGATCCGGATACGGCGGAGCCAATCAATATGATCAGCTACACCGGCTTCGATACCTTCGTTGCCAGTGCGAAAACCGTCGCTAACTACGTGAACGACGGCGACCTGACCAGCATGATTGGTGAGTTCGATGCCCTGGTGACCAACTGGACACCAGAGCTGGCGGACGCAAGCCTGTGTCTGGATAACACCACCGTAGATCTGGATCGTAGCGATTGCCGCAACGTAACCACCATTGGCGGTGCGACCGGTTTCGATGCAACCCTGTTTGCTCGTGCACTGGCTCCGATCGATGTGGCAGGTGGCTACCTGGACGATGCACAGGCTGCAGAACTGGCGAACGGTAATACCGTAAACCGCGATCTGGGCTGGCTGTATGTTGATGAAGCAACGCAGAACGAGACGGCTGAAATGCTGTCGGCTCTGTCTACGGTGCTGGGTTATGGCGTACAAACTGCAACCTGTGTTCCGCAGATTGCGAACAGCCAGGCTTGTTCTGTGACGCCGAGCGTTGGTTACGAGACTCTCTCTACCTCAATTAGCAGCTGTGAGGGCTATCGTGGTGATGATTCTTGTACGCTCTCTGTTAGCGGTACGGCGAACGGTCAATCGATCAGCGTGACCTCACGAGTGCCTGATATCCGTAAAATGTTGGGTGGCGATCGAATCTGGCCAGCACCAAACTTTGTCGCAGGGGCTCTGCCATTGTGTTTCAACGGTTCGATTACAAATTCGGTTGCTGAGATGAACCTGACTAACTTCTGTGTGATTCTCAATGTCTCAGACAGTCTTCCAGGTTTGCTGACGCCGTTTGAAGATTTGTACGCATCGGATTACGCAGCGATTGGCGAAGATGGTTCTACCAGTGATGATGGCCAGCCTTCGGCGGCCTACACAGCGATGCAGAATCTGCTGGCTAAAGTCGTGCTTGAAGTGGCTGCCACCGGTGCTCTGAGCATCTCGGATGTAAACAATACCATCGGTACCTACAGCATGAGCAATATGGATATGTCGTTTGTCTTCGACCGTGAAAGTCTGGTTGACCTGTCAAAAGGCACACCTGTGTTCGACTTTGAGGTGACATCGTTCAGCCGTACCAACCCATGGGGAGAGACGTTGAACTCCGTATCTGGTACGCCGATGTTTAAACTGCAGGTGGATGACTCCAGCCTCCTGACCGGAAGCAACGTGAAAGACAATGTAGGTGTGCCACCGGTACTGTCCGTCACTAACGCTCAGGTTAGCGGTCTCGGCCCTGTGGTGGATGTTGCGAAGGAATACGCACTGAGCCTCATTGATACCAATGCGACGGTAACCGAGCGTACACAGGAGCAGTGGGACGCACTGATTGCCGAAGTGGAAGCGAATCTGACATACAAAGGTAGTATCACGACTACGGTTCAGGATGCAGCAGCAGATAATCCGACCTATATCGCAACACTGACCGGAGATGGTGATGTATTCATTAGCCAGAAAAACAGTGAAGACAATGCGATGCAGCTCTACTTGTCTGGTGCAACGGGTTACGTCTATGCCGACAATATGCTGGTGGCGACGGCTCACTTGGGCAACAGCCAGGATGGCATGCTGCTTAGCTTCGTGGATGGTTCACAGCGTAGCTACGCGAACGCCAACCCGAACCTTAACAGCCAGTTGCAGAGCTTCCTCGACTTCCTGCAAGTCCTGGTACCACCCACTGAGGAGACCACTACCACGCCATAACGGCGTGGAGTGAACCATGAAAAAGGCCACGCATTGCGTGGCCTTTTTCGTTAGGGTTTGAAGGGTGGTCG
>JAYYHP010000286.1:0-2680 GCA_036148335.1 Pseudomonadota bacterium | reverse complement strand
GTGTTCGAGCATGGTGAGTACCCCAAAGGTTTCTGCTGAACCTGCGCGCGTTTCAATGTGGAGATTATCGCGGTATTGCGCCAGTAATTGATCAATGCGGGGGCTGTATGTGCGGCCTTTATTTTGGCCCAGTTTGACGGTGTGTTCGGACAGCAACTGAGTCAGCTTCACCTGGCCGCGCTCATTTAAGGGCAGTGTATCGGCATGCGCTTCTGTGGTGATAATGCCATGCGGCATGTAGAGCAGGTTAGGGCGTGATAACTGGTAGCCGTCATTAATTGGCTCACCATGAATCATGGTGGCGAAGCAGAGTGGCTGATAGGTCTGCCAAGTATGTTCCAGGCGACCTAAGGGCACATGCAGGGTGGTATGTTGATATTGAGGCAACGCCTGTTCGTACAGGGCCTGCAGTGTATCGCCGATGCCTGCGGTCAGTGCGGGTGCCGTGACATAAAAGGGCGGTGCATCGTTTTTCACCCAAGTGATGACCGGGGTGTCATCCGCGTGGGCGTCATTAACAATGGCGACGTTAACAGCAGCGACATACACAACAGCGATTAGAGCCAACACGCGATAAATTATGTGGCGATGAGACAAGGTCCATGTCATTGGGGCAACCTCCTGTTGGGAAGTTCAGGGTAGGCTCGGGAACATCATCCGTCAATGGCATCTCCAATGCTCCGCCGACACGCGGACAAAAGGTGGCACGCGGACAAAAGGTGGCACGGACAACCTGCGACCACGGCGCTTATGGCGGTTGGCGCAGCCCTTCTGCCTGCGTTACTCTGCGTACCCTACTGAATTTATAAGAACAAGAGGATTGCCCGTGTCGACAGAATGGGGTTTTAAAACCGTCAGTGAGCTTCAACAGGCCCTGGCATCTGGAGCTGTGACCAGTCGTGGGTTAGTTGAGTACTTTCAGGCCCGTATTGAACGCGTGAATCCACCGCTGAACGCGGTAGTCGCAACGGATTTTGCAAGCGCACTGACACGTGCCGACGAGGCTGATGCGGCGCGCGCCCGAGGTGAACTCTGGGGCGCCTTGCATGGCATTCCCATGACCATTAAAGACACCTTCGAAGTGATCGGCTTACCCTGTACGGCGGGCTCTCCGTCCTTGGCAAAGCATGTACCCAGTAAGAACGCAGAAACCGTACAACGCCTGTTAGACGCTGGCGCCATTGTACTGGGCAAGACCAACGTGCCTTTGTTCGCGGGCGACATTCAGAGTTTTAATAAAGTGTACGGGGTGACCAATAACCCATGGGACACGGAGCGCACACCGGGCGGTTCGTCAGGTGGTGCGGCTGCGGCATTAGCGGCGGGCATGACTCCGATTGAACTGGGTTCTGATCTGGCGGGCTCGATTCGTACGCCGTCGCATTTTTGTGGAACCTACGGTCACAAACCTACTCACGGTGTGATCAGCTGCCGTGGACACATCCCAGGCCCGCCGGGCATGTTGCTGGAGCCAGACCTGGCGACGCCGGGCCCAATGGCCCGATGCGCTGATGACCTGACGACCATGATGGATATTCTGGCGGCACCGTCGCCTCTGATGGGCGAGGGCTGGTCGGTTACCTTGCCTGAGTGTGACAAGCAATCGTTGTCGGACTTTAAGGTCCTGCTGTGGACTCAAGACCCGCTGTCACCGATCGACGCAGAGCTGCAAGCACAATACGATCAGCTGAAAACCCACCTCGAAGCGCAGGGCGTGAATGTCACCGTGGGCAGTCCGAAAGGCAAAGGCCTGGAAGATCTGGTACCGACTTACTTTATTCTTTTAGGCTCAGTGCTGTCGGGTACCCTGAAGCCTGCACAGCGTCGTGTGGCTCGCGTCATTGCCAGCATTGCAGAACGTTTTGGTAAGCAACTTAAGCTGGGTGCACATACGGCTAAGATTCTGAAAGGAATGACCCAAGCCTATGCCGATTGGCAACGTGCGCACGAAACCCGCTTGCGCATTGCCGATAAGTGGACCCGGGTATTTGAAGATTACGATGTGGTGTTAACGCCGGTGGCACAGGTTGCGGCCTTTAAACATCAGCCGAAACCAGCGGTACATAAACGTCGTTTGCCAGTAAATAGTGAGGAGCGTCATTACACTGAACTCTTCATGTGGATTGCACCCGCCACCCTGATGGGATTACCGGCCACGAGTGCACCAGTGGGCAAAACCTCCACTGGCTTGCCGGTGAACGTGCAGATTGTTGGCAATAAAATGCAAGACAAAACCACATTGCGATTTGCCTCATTGCTGGAAGCCTCGTTAGGGCGCTTTGACGCTCCAGACCTTGGCTGACACTAGTTTGGTGGAACTAGCCGGGAGCCTGATTTCCAGTCTGGCTCCTGGTCTGAGCAACATCGACTTCCTGATATTGATCTCAGCCGCCTTTGTTGGCTCCTGGCTGACCGCGGTGGCGGGCGTGGGTGGAGGCGTTTTTCTGCTCGCGGTAATGGCGGGCATTGTGCCGCCTTTGGCATTGATTCCTTTGCATGGCGTGGTGCAATTAGGCTCTAACGCATCACGCGCCTGGCTCTCCCGACGTTATTTACTGCCCCGATCCCTTCTATGGTTTCTTCTTGGCGGTTTGGCGGCGGCGTCGGTCAGCGTGTGGCTGATTGGTCAGTTCCCGGTGTCCTGGATTCCCTTGGCGGTGGCCATCTTTGTTTTATGGTT
>JAYYHP010000285.1:0-7431 GCA_036148335.1 Pseudomonadota bacterium | reverse complement strand
TTACCGCCACGGGGAAAGACCAGTTGGTGAGTATCCATCGTGACCTGACGGCACACCCTAACGTGCGCATGGTGATCTGATGAAGGTTCGTCAGCTGGGTGTCGCCGATTACCAGACCGTGTACGACGAGATGACGGCGTTCACTGAGCAGCGTCAGGACGATACCCCCGACGAACTTTGGTTCTTACAGCATCCCCCGGTATTTACCCAAGGTCAGGCGGGTAAGGCGGAGCACGTGTTGTTTCCGGGCGATATTCCCGTCATCCAGACCGATCGTGGTGGTCAGGTGACCTATCACGGCCCGGGGCAGCTCGTGGTCTACCTGATGATTGATATTGCCCGCCGCGGCTGGGGACCACGTCAGCTGGTGTCGAACATCGAGCAGGCCATTGTCGCGACCCTGGCCGAATGGGGTATCGACGCCGCTCCCAAAGAAGACGCGCCGGGCGTCTATACTCAGGAGCGCAAGATCGCCTCTCTGGGGCTACGTATTCGTCATGGTCGCTCTTTTCACGGCCTGGCATTAAACATTGATATGGACCTCGAGCCATTCCAACGAATTAATCCGTGTGGGTACGCCGGCATGGAAATGACGCAGATGCGCAGCGAAACCGACAATGAGGTCGTGTTCGAGCCGGTATCTGAACGTCTGAATTATCATTTGCAGACGCTGCTGGCCAACGATGGGGCCGTGTCTGATAAGCCGACTCCGGAGTCATAGATGTCAGAACGACGCAAAGTAGTTCAGGGCGAAAAATTACGTGGTGCCGATAAGGTTGCTCGTATCCCGATTAAGGTGATTCCTACGGAGGAGATGCCACGTAAACCCGATTGGATTCGGGTACGCATCCCGGCCACGCCTAAAATCAACGAGATCAAAGAAAAGCTGCGTAAGCACCGCTTGCATACCGTCTGTGAAGAAGCGAGCTGCCCGAATCTGGCGGAATGCTTTGGCGGCGGCACGGCCACTTTTATGATCATGGGCGACATTTGTACGCGTCGCTGTCCGTTCTGTGATGTGGGCCATGGTCGTCCCAACCCTCTCGATGAAGAAGAGCCGATCAACCTCGCGACGGCCATTGCTGACATGGGATTGCGCTATGTCGTGATCACCTCTGTGGATCGCGATGATCTGCGAGACGGCGGTGCGCAGCACTTTGCTGACTGTATCCGTCTGACTCGTGAACACAGCCCGGGCATTCAGTTGGAAGTGTTGGTGCCGGATTTCCGTGGGCGTATGGACATTGCCTTGGATATTCTGACCGACACTCAGCCAGATGTGTTTAACCACAACCTGGAAACCGTGCCGCGCTTGTACAAAGAGTGTCGCCCGGGATCGGATTACCAGTGGTCACTGGATCTGCTTAAAGCCTACAAGGCGCGCAATCCCGAGATCATTACCAAGTCTGGCCTGATGCTGGGGTTGGGCGAAACCAATGAAGAAGTGATTGAAGTGATGCACGACATGCGTGCTCACAATATTGATCACATTACGCTTGGGCAGTATCTGCAGCCTAGCCGCGATCACTCGCCGGTGAAGCGTTTCGTCACGCCGGAAGAGTTCAAAGAACTGGGTGAGATCGCTAAATCATTGGGCTTTGTTCGTGTGACCAGCGGCCCGCTGGTGCGTTCGTCGTATCACGCCGATCAGCAGGCCGAGGGCATTGATGTGGGAGGTGTCAGCTAACCGGTCAGGCGTTAGCTTGCATCATTCCATACAGCGCGTCTTTTAGGCGCACGCGCTTCATTCGCAAGGCATCGAGGGTGTCATCCGCTGCTGGGGTGACATCGTCTTCAATTTTCCGCACTTCTTTATCCAGTTCATGGTACTCCTCGAACAGTCGGGCAAAGTGGCGATCGTTCATTTTCAGATCACGAATGCGCTCTCCCATGTCAGGAAAGTCATGATGTAAGTCGTGGTGTTCTACGCTCATAAAGCCTCCTTGATGTGTATCTTCAGACTACCCCTGTGGACGCTCTGCACCTTGATGCAGGTCAGTGTTGGCCGTGAATCTCCTTAGTGTCCCTGCTGGATAACTCCGCTCTGAATATCTGTTCACTGGCTGGATTTATTCCCTGAGCTGGTCTTAAGTTAATGACAACAACAGCACTAGCCTCTGAGGAAGGAATGCCAGGCAAAGTTATCGTATTGGACAGTGAAAAGCGGTCAGTCTCCCTGTTAGGGCAGATCCTGAGTCACTTAGATGTTGCGGGTTACGCGAGCCTGGATGAGTACTTCAACCAAGGGGAGAGCGACCCGGACTGCATTGTGCTTGATGTATCGGGCATGGAGCAGGGTGATCAGGAGATTTTCCGCCAGCTGCGCAGCCATCCGGGGACGCAATCGACGCCGGTGATTTATGTCGCCGACAATTTGAGTATGGATACTCGACTAGCCATCTATGAGGCGGGTCTTGATGACTACGTCAGTAAGCCTTTTGATATTGCCGAACTGCAAGCCAAAGTAGCCCGGGCATTGCATTACCGTCGCCATGAGCGCGAATTGCTGAACTCCGCCGAAGACGCTAAGCAAGCGGCGTTCGAGGCCATGACTCACTCGGCAGAACAGGGTGAGATTGTGCGCTTCATGGAGCAGATTTCCATGTGTCAGAAGATGGATGAATTGGCGTCTGCCTTATTGAATCTGTTGTCTCGGTTTGGTCTTAATGCCGTGTTCTCCTGTTGGCAGGAGGAGGATGAGTGGCCGCATTACTACTCGCACAGTGGCGAAGCCTTGCCGCTGGAAGAAGACCTGATGCAGAGTGGTCATGAAGGCGGTCGTATCATGGAATTTGGCCGTCGTATGTTGGTGAACTATCCGCGTACCACCTTACTCGTTAAGAATGTTCCTTATGAAGACGCCGCGCGTTACGGTCGTATCAAAGACCATCTGGCCGTGGTACTGAGCGCCGCGGATGCCCGCGTGTCGAGCCTGAATATGGAAGAGCGCCTGCGCAAAAAAGATGAGCTGCTGGGTGTGGTAAATGACGTTGAAAAGACCCTGCTGGATTTGCAGGATCGTCAGGCACAGTTAATGAAAAATGCGGCGACGGAGCGCGACGAACTCAAAATGGAGTTACGTGAAGAGTTGCTGATGCTTGGCCTGCACGAAGAGCAGGAGGAGCGCATGCTGTCCATGGTCATGGATCATATGGACAGTCTGGATGGCTTGTACGCCGAGGCCCTGGACTGGCAGGAAGCCATGGAGCCGGTCATGGCCGGACTCGAATACGTCGTGGGTGGCGGTCAGTCAGAAGACGAGTGACCTTTGCCAGCATCGCCCTCGCTGGTTACCAACCATGCTAGGGCGACTCATATCTCCGTTCCTATTTACTTCCCTTGCTCGTTCTCATTACTCGCTCCGATACATAAGTGCAGCGATCGTCTGTTTCTTAGTGCTGCTTGGAGTGTTACTCGCTTGCGTTAAGCGCTTTGGCTTTGACTAATGCCTGAGCCAGCCATTGCTTAAGTTGCGGTGCGGGTAACGCGCCCGCCAATTGGTCCACCACTTGCCCGCGGTGGAAGACCATCAAAGTGGGTATGCTGCGAATGGCGAAACGCGCCGCCGTTTGCTGCGCATGCTCCGTGTTCACTTTGGCGAATCGGGCGTCGTACGGCATGCTCGCAGCCACCTCCTTAAAGATGGGGGCCATCATCTGGCAGGGGCCACACCAGCTGGCCCAGAAGTCGACAACGACTGGCAGATCGTTCTTACCAAGAAAGCGCTCAAAATTACTGTCGTTGAGGTCGACCACGCTGCCGTCAAACAGGGATTGCTGGCACTTGCCGCACTTTGCTGCTTGTCCGGCGCGCTGCGCAGGAATTCGATTAACCGCCGCGCAGGCGGGACAGGTGATGTGCATTCGATGACTCCGGGCTGGGATGACTGATGTCTTCTATATAAGTCCGGAGTTATATAATTCAAGGGGCTTAATCAGTACTCTGAGCAAACGGCCGGGCCTCTGTCAGGAAGTCTTCGAGGTCGCGCTCACCGACAATGCGACCAACACTGATGTCTGCATTGCCGGGTTCAAAAAACAACACGGTGGGTGGGCCAAATACCGCGTGGTCTTGCAGGAACTGCTGCTGAGCGGCGCTGTTGTCGGTTATGTCCAACTGTACCCAAGTCAGGTTGGCCAGCTCGGTCTGTGCTGTTTGGGTGGCAAAGATCTCGGCGTCCATAACTTTGCATGAGATGCACCAGTCAGCGTACAGGTCGACCATCAGTGGCTGTTCACTGCTTTCGATGATCTGCACCACAGCATTCACATCGCTGCTGTGCAGGAAGGGTGTCTCATGCCGTTCAGCATCGGGCTCCAGAGGATTGAGGAAGCTGCTGTGCCCCTGAACAGCACCGACCACGGCAATCAGTCCATAGATAAACAGCATTAACATCAGTAAACGTGTGGCGTGTGCCCAGCCAGTCTCAGGACGCTTGAGCGCACCAAAGTGAACACCCGCTGCCATGCAGAGGGCGCCGGTCAATCCCAGCGAGATGGCCGCTGGCAACCAACGCCCCAGCAACCAGATAGCCACCGCAAGCAGCATAAAACCAAACAGGTGCTTGGTTTTTTCCATCCACGGACCTGCCTTAGGCAACAGCTTCGCGCCGGTCGTGCCGATGATAATCAAAGGCGTGCCCATTCCCAGTCCTAACGCCAATAAGGCGCCGCCGCCTAAGACCGCATCTCCGGTGGTACTGAGGTACGCCAAAGCGCCAGCCAAGGGTGCCGAGACACAAGGAGACACTACTAAGGCCGACAATACACCGATGATAAACACGCCGCCCATGTGACCGCCTTGCTGCCCTTGGCTGAGCGTATTCAGGCGGTTGCGCAGCGCGGCCGGTAATTGCAACTCATAGACTCCGAACATGGCCAGCGACAGCAGGCCAAACAGCGCAGCGAACAGGGTTAACACCACTGGACTCTGCATCCAGATCTGCACATTGGCGCCAGCCCCTGCCAGGCCTACGGCCAATCCTGCAGCGGCATAGGTCAGGGCCATGCCCAGTACGTAAGTGCTCGATAACAGAAAACCACGAGCTGCAGAGACGGGTTGTTGTCCAAGAACAACGGTCGTCAGAATCGGGATCATGGGCAGCACGCAGGGCGTGAAGGTCAGTCCCAGTCCGAGTAGAAAGAAGATGCCTAAGACCAGCAGTGGGTGGCGGTCACTGAACCATGACTGCGAAGTCGTTGAATCCTGCTCAACACCTGAGATGGAGGCGGCTGGGTCAGCTGCGCCGTTGGAGGCAGGTAACTCAACCTTCAGGGTTTGCGGCGGGTAACACAGGCCGGCGTCAGCACAGCCCTGGTAATGCAGTACGGCGGGGCCGGCGTCGAGTTGGCGTGTATCAAAGTACACCGTCAGCTCGCCATAATGCGCAATGATATCGCCAAAGGCTTCGTCGTATTTCTCTAGTCCGGGCTGTGACAGACTAACGGGTGTCAGGCGGGTTTCGCCCTGAGTGAGATAGATTCGGTGTTGGTATAAATAATAGCCGTCAGCGGAGTGCCATTGGGCTTGCACGCCCGCTGGAGCGACGTCCGTTGAGACAGGGAAAGCCTGCTCAACGGGTAAGAAGTCCGGCGCATTCGTTGTCAGTTGATCGAGGAGTCCGGCCTGTGCAGGAAGCACCATAAGCAGACTGATTACCCACCATCCCATACGCAACATCGAAGAACTCCTCAGATCGTGGCGACTGTGTAATGACTATCGGTGTGTGCTGACGTTTGCCCTCAATACCTGACTGAGATTGCAGAGTCAGGTTGTGCGTTCAACGGCAATGGCCGCCAGTGCGTGCAACGCATCCCGGGCCGTCGATGCTGGCAACTCGTTCAGCAGCGCTTGGGCGCGATCGCGGCACGCTTGTGCCTGCTGGCGGGTGTATTCCAGTGAGCCACATTCACGCACGATGCGCATCACGTCGTCCAGCTGATCCAGACCGCCTTTGCGAATGGCCTGACGAATGGTGTCACGGTCGGCATCGTTGGCGTTGCTCATGGCATGAATCAGCGGCAGCGTTGGCTTGCCTTCAGCGAGATCGTCGCCAACGTTTTTACCCATGGTCTCAGCGTCGCCCTCGTAATCGAGGACATCGTCGACCAGCTGGAAGGCCATGCCCAGCTCTTTGCCGTACTCTTTGAGTGCCGTGGCTTGCGATGAGTTCAGTTCCAGCAGCATGGCGGCAGAATGGGTCGAGGCCTCAAACAGCATGGCGGTCTTACCGTGGATCACGTCCATGTACTGAGCTTCGGTCGTGTCTGGGTTCTTCACATTGGTCAGCTGCAGGACTTCGCCTTCAGCAATGACACACGTGGCATTGGAGAGGATCTCCATGACCGGCAGTGAGCGCAGTTCGACCATCATCTCGAAGGCACGACTGTAAAGAAAATCGCCGACCAGTACGCTCGGGGCGTTGCCCCACTTGGCATTGGCGGTGGGGTTGCCACGGCGCATGTCTGACGTATCGACAACGTCGTCGTGCAGCAGTGTGGCGGTATGCAGAAATTCAATGACGGTGGCCAGCTTGACCGCGTCGCTGTCGGCGCGATCGAAGGCTTTCGCCGTGAGTAACACCAATAAAGGTCGGATGCGCTTACCGCCACTGCTGACGATGTAGTCGGCAATCTTTTCAACCAAAGGCACTCGTGACGCCAGTTGTTCATGGATCAGTTGGTCAACTGAGGTGAATTCTTCGGCGACTGTGGCCAGGACGTCTTTAATATGCATGAGAATGGTGTTTAAGAAATACTGGCGCCATGCTAGGGAGCAGGGACCTTGCTGTCAAGAAAACAGACCTTCGAGCCCCTTGCGTGAGGGTATAGGGTGCGGTATAGTCTCGCGCCCCGAAAAACTGCTCCCTGCCATATGGACGCCAGAGTGCTGCCAATAGAAGCAGGCTTAAGAAGCAACGGGTTATCGAGAAACTCACACGCCTGAGGGCGTAAGCGGAGAAACAGTATGTACGCTGTAGTCGTAACTGGCGGTAAGCAATACCGTGTTGAAGAAGGTCAGACCCTGAAAGTTGAGAAACTGGAAGTAGCTTCTGGCGAAACTGTTGAACTGGAAAAAGTTCTGCTGATTGGTAACGGCGACGATGTTAAAATCGGCGCTCCAGTGGTTGAAGGCGCTAAGGTAACTGCAGAAGTAGTTACTCACGGTCGTCACAAGAAAGTGAAGATCCTGAAGTTCAAGCGTCGTAAGCACCACATGAAGCAGATGGGCCACCGTCAGTGGTTCACTGAACTGAAAATCACCAGCATCGCTGGCTAAATACTAATTTCAGAGGTCCGCGCGGCTAACGCCGCCGCATCCGCAGTGTTGCAGTGACCTCGCAGCTAGGAGTAAAGCAATGGCTCACAAAAAAGCTGGTGGTTCTACCAAGAACGGTCGCGATTCCGAAAGTAAACGCCTTGGCGTAAAACT
>JAYYHP010000284.1:0-3775 GCA_036148335.1 Pseudomonadota bacterium | reverse complement strand
TTCCGGTATTTCCATGCCCGCAGTGACTTGCCTGCCTGCGGGCGCCTGCCTAGAATACGCCCAACCGTGATAGTACCGGCACAATGAGGCCGGCCCGCATCGGGTAGGAGAGCTCCGATGACCTTCGTTGTCACCGATAACTGCGTTAAATGTAAGTACACTGACTGTGTCGAAGTTTGCCCGGTCGATTGTTTTTATGAAGGTCCGAACTTTCTCGTGATCCACCCGGACGAGTGCATCGACTGCGCACTGTGTGAACCAGAGTGCCCGGCCGAAGCGATTTTCTCAGAAGATGAAGTGCCTGCTGGTCAGGAACAGTACATCGAACTGAATGCTGAACTCTCGGAAGAGTGGGCGGACAACAACATTACCGAACAGAAAGATCCGCTGCCGGACGCCGAAGAATGGGACGGTGTACCAGACAAACTGCAGCATCTGGAGCGCTGATTCAGCGATTCATCAAAACAAAAAAGCCCCGACAATTCGTTGTCGGGGCTTTTTTTTTGATCTCTACAAGCGCTACTGAACCAACAACAGCGTCGACAACATCAATAGCGCTTGCCACATCAACACAACCACTGATCAAACATCTCGACCATCACGGTTTCTCCCGCCTCGACGTGACCACGCTCCTGCTCCAGCACAATAAAGCAATTCGCCTGACTGACGGAACTCAGAATCCCCGAGCCCTGCGCGCCGGTGCTGCGCACTTGCCACTGTCCAGCCTCATGCAGCTCGGCAATCCCACGCTGAAAGTCGGTACGCCCGGGACGTTTACGTAGCCGCCCCTGCGCGATGGCAGGGATACGTAACCGCGGTGCGACCTGCTCCCCTGCCAAGGTACGTAATACCACCAGCCCGATCTGATGCAAGGTCACCAGCGCGGACACAGGGTTGCCCGGTAAACCGAGAAACAACGCATTTTCCACCTGTCCAAAAGCAAGCGGTTTGCCGGGTTTCATGGCCAGTTTCCACAAGTCCAGACGCCCTAACGAGGTCACTGCCTCGCGGGTAAAATCCGCCTCGCCCACCGACACACCGCCAGTGGTAATGATAATGTCTGCCTGCGCAGCCGCATCACGCAAGGCCTGCTGAATATCCGCCAGCGTGTCACCGACGGCGTGCACCACAAACACCTCAGCCCCAAGACGAGCCAGAATCGGTTGCAGTACAAAGGAATTACTTTCGTAGATTTTACCGGGACTCAGAGGCGTCCCCGGCGCCACCAGCTCATCGCCCGTGGTCAGCAGACTGACCCGCACCGGTCGGATCACTTCAACCTCGGCAACGCCAATACTGGCCAGCAGGCCACAATCTGACGGCGTTAAGCGGCGACCGGCCGACAACACCACGGCCCCTTTGGCGATGTCTTCGCCGGCGCGACGAATGTTGTCGCCCTCACGTACGCCGTAGGGATCATCGATTTTCACACCGGCATCAATGACCTCGGTATTCTCCTGCATCACTACCGCGCGCGTCCCCTCAGGAATTGCAGCGCCCGTCATGATACGAACACATTCGCCGCGCCCCAGTACACCTTCAAAGGTCTCCCCCGCCAACACCACACCGCGCTGGCGGAATAAACCGATCGGTGTACGTTCAGGATCAACGGGGCCCGGGTTAATCGCATAGCCGTCCATGGCAGAATTGTCTGCCGGTGGCACATTCATGGGGCTGATCGCATCGGCGGCGAGCACTCGCCCACAGGCCTGATCCAAAGGAATAGACTGAGACTCGCGTATCGGCGTCACCTCGCGAAGGATACGCGTCAGTGCTTCATCAACCGGCGTCAGTCCCGGTGCATCGCATTGGCTCATGCATGATCCTCCTGTGCTCCTGACGCCGCGCACACCTGAGTCTTCACTGTGATGCAGTCACCCGGAGTCAGTTCCAGAGTCAGTTCCAGGGAATCACCAGGCATCAGTGGCCCGACGCCCTTCGGAGTTCCCGTCATGATGACGTCTCCCGGATTGAGCGTGAACGACTCGGACATGTGTGCGATTAAGGGCAATATCGGGTTGAGCATGTCGCCACTGTGGCCCTGCTGCTGAAGGTCACCGTTGCGCACTAAGCTGAAGTTCAGATCCTGCCAATCGGTAACGCGCCCGGGCGTCACAAACTCCGATAACGGACAGGCGCCATCAAAGGCTTTTGCACGCTCCCACGGCAGGCCTTTTTCTTTCAGTGCACTTTGCACGTCACGTAGAGTCAGATCAAGTCCGAGACCCACCCCCGCAATGGCAGCACCCGCCTCTTCCGGCGATGCCTGACTAAGGCGCTGGCCAATCAGCACCGCAATCTCCAGTTCGTGGTGCACCTGTCCACGGTCGGTAGGAATGGCCACACCATCATGGATATCTACTGCCGCATCGGCGGGCTTCATAAACAACACGGGAGACTCGGGCACAGGGTTGTTCAGTTCCGCCGCGTGGGCAGCGTAGTTACGGCCGATACAGACAATTTTGCCAACAGAGGAAGAAAAAAGAGAGCCGTTCAGGCGAGGGGTCAACATGGTGCAGGTCCGTGTCAAAAACACCACTATACCAGCGGCTGGACGTGCACGGGAGGCCATAAGGCAGGCGCCCTATGGCTTTGCAGCATAAATAACCGTCAGTCGTTGGCGGAGATCAGCTCAGACAGTTCGCGGTGTACTTTCGACGGGACTTCAAGGCCCTGCTGCAATACGTTGCGCAGCGCTTCCTGACTTTCCAGATCCATCGAATCGCAGGCACAGCCGACCACGTCATCATCTATGTGTACCAAAGAAGAGTGCATGGTGATGGTGTCGTCCGAGCCTTCTGGGGTCAGAGTCACGGTCAGCGCCTGTTCCAGCGCCCAGTCGACGTTTTCGGGCAAGACCAGAAGAATGCCACGCATGCTGATGTCGAGACAAAAAGTCTCCAGTGGCTCACGGCCATCGTTCACCTGTACCCGTTGAAACAGATGAACCCGTTTTGCTTGTCGTTGTTCCATAATGATTTCCTGTCCGGGATATGAACAGGTTTAGACGTTTCTGCGCTAACTGCAAGCCAGCACTCGAAAAAACCCGAAAATCGAGCCTTCAAATGCTGACTTTGTGCACCACGTCTAACGGATCAGGCGAGACGCTTGTACTTCATCCGTTTTGGCTGTGCATCATTGCCCAGACGTTTCTTACGGTCTTCTTCGTACTCGGTGTAGTTACCGGTGAAGAAGGTCACCTTAGAATCGCCTTCATAAGCGAGAATGTGGGTCGCAATGCGATCCAGGAACCAACGGTCGTGAGACACCACCATGACGGTGCCCGGGAAGGCATCCACGGCTTCTTCCAAAGCACGCAGGGTTTCAACATCCAGATCGTTAGACGGTTCATCGAGCAGCAGTACGTTGGCACCCTGCTTCAGGGTATAGGCCAGTTGCAGACGACCGCGCTCACCACCCGACAGGTCGCCAACACGTTTCTGCTGATCGCCACCTTTAAAGTTGAAGCGACCAATGTACGAACGGCTCGGGTAATCTTTGCCGTTGATGTTGATCATATCCATACCGTCTGAGATGGCTTCCCACACGGTCTTGGCGTCGTCCAGCTCGTCACGCAACTGCTCCACGAAAGCCAGTTTCACGGTTTCGCCGACTTTCACGCTACCGGAGTCTGGCGTTTCGGTGCCAGCAATCATGCGGAACAGCGTCGACTTACCGGCACCGTTACCGCCCACAATGCCCACAATAGCGCCCGGCGGAACGGTAAATGACAAGTCGTCAATCAGTACGCGATCGCCGAAGGCCTTGGAGACGT
>JAYYHP010000283.1:0-15241 GCA_036148335.1 Pseudomonadota bacterium | reverse complement strand
TTAAACCGAGTGGCGGTGTCGCATGAGGAATTCGAACGGGTCTTTATGCCGTTGGTGATGGTGTTACAGGGGCGGGTTGGCGACTTTACTCGCTTATAACGCGCAGACAGACCCAGCGTGAGCTGGGCTGTCATTATGCCTGACGGCTGTTAACAGATAGCCGTTCAAGCGCCCTAGCGTTCTACCGCCAGCGATACGCCCATACCGCCGCCAATGCACAGGGTGGCGAGACCTTTCTTCGCGTCACGTCGCGCCATTTCATGCAGCAGGGTCACCAGAATGCGGCAGCCTGAGGCACCAATCGGATGGCCCAGCGCAATCGCTCCGCCATTGACGTTGATTTTATCGGCGTCCCACTCCAGCCCCTTATTCACGGACAGAGCCTGAACGGCAAAGGCTTCGTTGGCTTCAATCAGATCCAGATCGCCCACTTCCCAGCCGGCTTTCTGTAAGCACTTTCTGGTCGCAGGAATTGGGCCAGTACCCATAATGCGCGGCTCGACACCGGCATTGGCGTAACCCTTAATGGTTGCCAGTACAGGCAGGCCCAGTTCACTGGCTTTGGCTGCACTCATCAGCATGACCGCAGCGGCGCCATCGTTCAGCGACGAGGCATTACCGGCGGTGACTGTGCCGTCTTTCTTGAAGGCTGTGCGCATGGCCGCGAGCTTTTCTTCGGTCACGCCAGCGCGTGGGTTTTCGTCCACCTTAAACACAACCGGGTCGCCTTTACGCTGAGGAATACTGACCGGCGTAATCTCTTCTTCGAACTTTCCGGACTCAATCGCTGCTAAGGCTTTGGTTTGCGAGGCGGCGGCAAAAGCGTCCTGTGCTTCGCGGCTGATGTCGTAGTCGCAGGCAATGTTCTCGGCGGTAATGCCCATATGGTAGTCATTAAACGCATCCCAGAGGCCGTCCACGATCATGGTATCGACCATGGTAATCGGGCCCATGCGCTGACCATTGCGTGAGTTCGGCTGTGCGTGTGGTGCGTTGGACATCGACTCCTGACCACCGGCGATGACGATATCTGCGTCGCCACAGGCAATGGCCTGTGCCGCCAGGTGCACAGCTTTCAGGCCTGAGCCACAAACCTTATTGATGGTCATGGCCGGTACGCTGGCCGACAGGCCGGCTTTGATCGCCGCCTGACGGGCTGGGTTCTGGCCGCAGGCGGCGGTCAGTACCTGTCCCATTAACACTTCATCGACCGCGTCGTTGGCGACGCCGGTTTTTTCTATTAGGGCACTGATGACAGTCGCACCCAGGTCAACGGCAGAGAGGCTGGCGAGGGAGCCACCAAAACTGCCGATGGCGGTACGGGTGGCGGCAACGATAACAACGTCGGTCATGAAGATCTCCTGAATCATTCAAGTGAGCACAGCGGCGTGGTCGCCAACGGAGCGGGCGTCAGATGCCATGTCTGTGTTCCGGTAAAAGTTGGGTGCAACTGCCAATATGCAGCCTTAGTTATAGCGCTAACGGCGCAGACCAGAGAGTCTGTGCCGGGAGTCTGAACGGCATTCCCGACAAATACGAGCGGTCGGCCGTAAAAGCCGCTTCAACCTTTGAAAAGTCCAGCGGCGGGTAGAGAGCGGGCGTTAACCTTCCTGATTGGCAGGGCCGGTGCGATCCAGGGCGCCGAGATCCAGTACCGGAGAGGCGTCAATGTGTTGCGCGTCCATCATGTAGGCCACGCGTTCGAGTGAGGCCAGGATCATGCCTTGCTCCCAATCGTGCAGGTCCTGAAACTGCTGCACAAAACTGTCCTGCAAGGGCTTAGGTGCATCCATCAGGACGTCGTGCGCCTGGTCGGTCAGGTGAACGTAGACCTTACGTTTGTCTTCCTGACCACGCTCGCGCCTGACGAAGCCGCGTTTTTCCAGGCGGTCGACAATGTTGGTTACGGTGGCCTGCGACAGGCTAACGCCGCGAGCAACATCGCCCACGGTCATCTCCCCCTGAGCGCGCACCGTTTGCAGAATCAATAACTGTGGCGAGGTCAGGCCAGAGGTTTTACTTAGTTGGCGTGAGTGGAGGTCAGTCGCGCGGATAATGCGACGTAAGGCCACCAACACCTCGTCATAGCGGTTCATGAGGCAATGTCCTGGTTCGATCTGGCGCGCAGTGTATCACTGAGCGAATCGCGGTGGGGGACCTTACATGGAGATAATTAGAGTTCGTCATAATTTTGTCAGAATTGAAGGCAATATTTCGTCAGTTAATTGTTTCTTCCACTAAATAGTTGGATTGAGCTCGAAATATCAGAGTAGAGCGATGCGGAGCCGTGAACGTCGTTTTTTCGTTGGAAATAAGCGGTTATCCTATTGTTTATGGCGGTTTTCGTCTGGATTGTAATCTTTGTCTTTGATTACCTAATTAGCTTTCTTAAATAATATTTAGAGTTGAAAGTAAATTCGGGGCCTGTATAATCCATCGTGTTCTAAATAACTAACCGGGACGTAATGGCCACAAGCCGGTACGCGATCCCGACGAGGAAATGAGTAAGGTTATGGCGCAGGCAGCGCCTGCAACATCGACATCCCCTTCCACCGCACCACTACAATTTCGTAAACCCAATCCCGAAGACGGCGCCGCCGTGCATGCCCTGGTTGCCGCTTGCGCACCGCTGGATCCCAACTCGCTGTACTGCAATCTGCTGCAATGCACCCACTTCCGCGATACCGCCATTCTGGCTGAGCGCGATGGCACGCTGATGGGATTTATTTCTGGCTATCGCTTGCCCGAGCAGCCTGACACCTTGTTTGTCTGGCAGGTGGCTGTGAGCGCACAAGCCCGTGGTCAGGGATTGGCCAGCCGCCTGCTGACCGAGCTGCTGGCACGTCCGCAGCTGAGCAGTGTGCGCCATCTTCACACCAGCATTACGCCCGGAAATACGGCGTCGTACCGTACCTTTGAGCGCCTGGCCCAGACACTCGAGGCCCCGCTTCAGGAACGCGTGATGTACGACAAAGAGCTGCATTTCAACGGTGAGCACGATACCGAAATGCTGGTTCACATCGGTCCGTTTGAGACCACCCGCCTGAGTGCGGCTTCACACTAATTTCAACCAGAAACAGAGGACCTCTGCTATGGGTATTTTTAAAGACCTAGAGTCAAACGTACGTGGCTATTGCCGCTCTTTTCCTGTGACATTTGTTAAAGCTCAGAATGCCACGCTGACCGACAGTGAAGGCCGCGAGTACATCGATTTTCTCGGTGGCGCAGGCACGCTGAATTACGGCCATAATAATCCGGCCTTTAAACAGGCGCTGATTGAATACATTGAGTCTGATGGCATGACTCATGGTCTGGACATGCACACCGACGCGAAAGAAGCGTTTTTGCATGCCTTCAAGGACTACATCCTGACGCCGCGCAATATGGATTACAAAATTCAGTTCACCGGTCCGACTGGCACCAATGCGGTCGAAGCGGCGCTGAAAATTGCGCGCAAAAATACCGGTCGCCAGACCATTGTTTCGTTCACCAATGGTTTCCATGGGGTGACTCAGGGATCGGCGGCGGTCACCGCCAACGGGTATTACAAAAAAGCCAGCGGTCTGCCGACCACCGGTGTGCACTTTATGCCGTTTGATGGCTACTTGGGTGACTTTGATACGCTGCAATATTTCGAAAAAGCCTTACAGGATGGCTCTTCAGGCCTGGGCCATCCGGCGGCGGTCATCGTCGAATGTATTCAGGGAGAAGGCGGATTAAACGTTGCCTCGAAAGCCTGGATGCAACGTCTGCAAGCGCTGTGTAAGCAGTACGACATGCTGTTGATTGTCGATGATATTCAGGCAGGTTGTGGACGTTCTGGCACCTTCTTCAGCTTTGAAGAATTCGGTATTGAGCCAGACGTCATTACGCTGTCGAAATCCCTCAGTGGCTATGGCCTGCCGATGGCCATCGTGCTGTTAAAAGAAGCGCTGGATACCTGGCAGCCGGGTGAGCATAACGGTACTTTCCGTGGTAACAACCACGCCTTTATCACTGCCCGCCGTGCCATTGAAGAGTACTGGAGCGACTATCGCTTTGCCGAAGAAGTACAACACAAAGCCTCGGTATTGCGCCGTCGTCTGAAAGAAATTCAGGCCGAGTTTGGCGGTCAGTTAACGCACAAAGGTCGCGGCATTATGCAGGGTCTGGAGTGTGCCAATGGTGACGTTGCTTCTGAAATTACTTCGCGTGCGTTTGAAGAAGGTCTGGTGATTGAAACCAGTGGCTCAGACGGTCAGGTGGTGAAAATTCTGGCGCCGCTCACGATTGAAGAGAGCACCCTGAATGCCGGTCTCGATGTACTTGCCAAAGTCATCGGTGACGTCATGGCTGAACAGATTTCTAAAGCATCGTAAGGACCCCACACATGATTGTTCGTACTCTGGAAGAATGCCAACGCAGTGAGCGCACCGTGAATGGTGGGAACTGGGAAAGCGTGCGCATGTTGTTAAAAGACGACAACATGGGCTTCTCGTTTCATATCACTACCATTTTTGCGGGCACCGAAACCCCGATTCACTACCAGAATCACCTTGAATCGGTGTACTGCATTTCGGGCGAAGGTGAAGTGGAAACCTGCGACGACGGTAAAATTTACCCGATTCGTCCGGGAACCCTATACATACTCGATAAACACGACAAGCACCTGCTGCGTGCCAGCAAAGACATGCAAATGGCGTGTGTATTTAACCCGCCGCTGAATGGCAAAGAAGTGCATGACGAAAACGGGGTCTATGCCCTCGAAGCAGAGCCGGTCACGTATTAATACGCGGACAAGTGCCCACGTATTACATTCAAAGATCAGGAAGTAGTTATGCATAGTGTTGAAAAAATTGGTGGTACGTCCATGAGCCAGACTCAGGACGTACTGCAGAATATCTGGTTGCGCCCTCAAGTAGTGGCAGAAGGCAGTCAGCCGACCCTGTACCAGCGAGTGTTTGTGGTGTCCGCGTATGCGGGCATGACCAACGGCTTACTGGAGCACAAAAAAACCGGCGAAGCGGGTGTCTACGCCTTGTTTTCCGACATGGACGAGTCGCGTCCGTGGGAGCCCAAACTGTACGAGGTGCGCGATACCATGTTGGCAAAAAATGCCGAGATGTTTGCCGAGCACCCGTTAGTGCAAAAACGCGCCGACCAGTTCATCAGTGGACGCATTGATGACGTGGCCCAGTGCCTGCGTCATCTGGAGTCCGTCTGCACCTTTGGTCATTTCCAGCTGGATGACCACCTCCACCGCGTGCGCGAAATGCTTAGTGCATTGGGCGAAGCACACAGTGCCTACAACTCAGTGCAGTTGTTGGGACTGCACGAGGTAAATGCACGGTTTATCGATCTGACCAACTGGCGCTCGGACAGTCAGCACAGTCTCGAAGACCACATTGCCCATGCCTTTGCCGACGTTGATTTAAGTCGTGAAATGCCGATTGTGACCGGTTACACCCAGTGTCGCGAAGGACTGATGAAGACCTACGATCGCGGTTACAGTGAAATGACGTTCTCGAAAGTGGCCACCGTCACCGGCGCTCGGGAAGCAGTCATTCATAAGGAATATCACTTAAGTACGGCCGACCCGGAGATGGTCGGAGCAGATAAAGTGCAGCCCATTGGTCTGACCAACTATGACGTGGCCGACCAGCTGGCCAATCTGGGGATGGAAGCGATTCACCCTCGGGCCGCGGCGGGATTACGTAAGCGCAATATTCTGTTGCGGGTCAAAAACACCTTCGAGCCCGAACATGGTGGCACCTTAATCCGTAACGATTACAGCAGTGCAACCCCTAAGGTTGAGATCATTGCGGGCACCCGTAATGTCTGGGCGCTGGAGCTGTTTGACCAGGACATGGTGGGCGATGCTACCTACGGTCAGAAAATGAATGACCTGGTGTTTGAATCCGGCGTACGGGTGCTGACCAAAGACTTTAACGCCAACACCGTGACCTTTTATCTTAAAGGCAATTCCCGTCGGATTAATTGGTTGATGGATCGTCTGCAAGCGGCTTATGCCCAAGCCGATGTGCGTGTTGAGAAACTGGCCATGGTCAGTGCCATTGGCAGTGACATGAAAGTGCCGGGATTGCTGACATCCGCGGCGACGGCGTTATCTGAAGCTGGGGTAAATATCCTGTCGGTGCACCAGGCCATGCGTCAGGTCGACATGATGTTTATTGTCGCCGATCAGGATTACGCGGCGGCGGTAAAAGCGCTGCACAGCAGATTAATTGAAGGCGCTCAGGGATGGGCGAAAAGCGCATGATTCGCGCTGCGCGACAATTGCTGGTGTCCTTGTTGGCATTTGCATCGGCGCTGGTCTGGTTGCCCGACCACGCCGTTGCCAATGAGGGAGACGGGACTGTTGATACCAGCGCTGTTCATGCCAGCTCAGTGAATACGGCGCCTGCAGCAGAACCTACAGTCGGTAATGCGGCGTCAGATCAAAAAGCCACTCAGACGATCGAGGCGCTCAACGCGCCTCTGTATTCGCCTTTCACAGAACGCTACCTGTTAGACGAGGTGAAAAACCTGCGACAGGCGGTGGCCGACGTGCGTGTGGAAACCACCAAAATGGTCACGGATCGTGAACTGGAAGTGGCCGATAAAGCGCTGCTGTATGCGACCGATACCGTCACCTATTTTTTCTACCTGATTGCCGGTGCCTCAACGTTGCTGGTACTCGTTGGTTGGAACTCGCTGCGTGAAATTAAAGAACGGGCGACAGCCATGGCTAATGACGAAATTCTGCGCATCACCAACTCCTACGAATCCCGGTTGGAAAAACTGGAGCGCGAGCTACACCACAAATCCCGTCATATTGCCGCGACTCAGGAAGAAATCGAACTGACCAATGAAATCCACTCGTTGTGGTTAAAAGCCTCTCAGGAGAGCAGTCCGCAGAATAAAATCGCCATTTACGACCAGATTTTATCGCTGCGTCCGGACGACATCGAAGCCATAACTTACAAGGCTGATGCCGCGCTCCTGTTAGGTCAGGCGCAATGGGCCATGAGTCTGGCCAACCGCGCTCTGACCATGGATGCTGATAACAGTCATGCCTTGTATCAGCGCGCGTGTGCGTATGCGGAAAGTGGTCAGGTGGATGAGGCGCTGCGTGATTTAGCCACTGCCATTGGTCAGGCCGATGCCTTGCGTGAGCAGGCCGCACTGGATTCGAGTTTCAGCAAACTCACCGAGTTAGACGCCTTTCAGGCACTGGTGACTCCGCACGGTGCGGATCGTCAGGGCTGATCTTGCTCATGTGATTCTTTATATGACCCGCCTTGCTGGTTGAGGTGGTGTTGTGTCTTTTCAATTTCTCATTTCAGCCCAAGCCCAAGCCCAAGCCCCGGAGCTTTTGACGCCTTTGTCGCGCAGAGCAGGGCGTTTTCTATCGGAGTGATGGAGAAAATCAATTTCACCGGAACCTCTGCCCCCGGCACTCTTCATACCTGTAAGTCTTAATTATTCACAGCCAGTCAGTAGGAGGGAGCATGTCGGATATTAATGACTCTCGCGCTATCGCGTCATCCGCGAATCACTCACACGCCATTGTGGTAGAAGGCGGGGCTATGCGAGGCATTTTTGCCAGCGGCGTGCTCGATGCCCTAATGAGCGTGGGGGTTACCCAGTTTGATCTGGCGATTGGCGTTTCCGCTGGGGCAACGAATTTATCCGGACTAGTGGCTCACCGGCCCGGTCGCAGTCGACGTGCCATCATGGAGTTTGCCCGCCAGAAGGAATTCTTCAGCCCCGTGCGCTTTTTACGCGGTGGCCATATGACCGATGTGCATTGGCTGTGGCACTACACCCATGAACAAGACCCCTTGACCGGCCTGGACCCGAACACTCGTTTTCTTGCCACGGCCACCCACGTTGAGACCGGTGCGGCGCACTACCTTGAGGTCACGGAAGACAACCTGCACGACGCCATGGTGGCCTCCTGCGCCATTCCGTATCTGTATCGTGAGCCGGTGATGGTAGCGGGTGAGGCCTACGTGGATGGCGGTGTGGCCGATTCGATTCCGGTGCGTCAGGCCTATGAATTGGGGGCGCGGGACATTACGGTGGTGTTGTCTCAACCTTTAGGATTTCGCAAAAAAGAAGGGCAGTCCTGGCTGCTGGATAAGCTGTTTGCCGATTCGCCTGCGCTGGTTGAGGCGCTGCATCGTCGTGCGACGGACTACAACGCCAGCCTTGATTTTATGCACAACCCACCGGCGGACTGCCGTGTGCATGTGATTGCACCGCCCGCGGAGTTTGCGGTGTCGCGCTTGTGCATGAATGAGAAAAAACTCAGCGATGGTTACGCCATGGGCAGTGTGGCCGCGTTGCAGTATCTGGCGCAGAAACATCCTACTTTATCCGTGGCGTAGTCCGTGGCTTAGTCCGTGTCTGGGCTCGGGTTCGGGCTCAGGCAGAGGCTCAGGCAGAGGCTCAGGCAGAGGCTTAGGCGAGAAACAGCGCCAGCAATTCATTCAGGTACTGGCGCCCCAGTGGCGTCGCCTGAATCGGATCTCCGGCACTGAGCAGCCCCTTTTGGCGCGCGACCTGAACAGCGTGCTCAATGCGTTGTAAGGATTGCCCGGTGCGCGCCTCAAACATACTGAGTGGTATGCCCTGATGCAGGCGTAAGGCATTCATCAGACATTCAAGACCAATGTCTTCCTCATCAATACGTTCGCTGGCGGCCAAAAAAGGACGCTCTGGATTGAGGTAGTCTTTCGGCAGGCGGGTCTTGCGGGTGCGGATAACGCTGAGTCGGTTATTTGAATGGCTGTCTGCTGAAGTGCCATCGGCTGCTGTGACTGAGCGTACGTCCGGCCCTATCTGAGTGATCTTGCCGTGCGCACCGGCCCCCAGACCAAGATAGTCACCAAACTGCCAGTAATTCACATTGTGTCGGGCTTCCCGCCCGGGCTGTGCGTAGGCCGAAATTTCATAGTGGCCGAAGCCCCCCTGGCTCAGCAGGGCGTGTCCGGCATCCTGAATGTCCCACAGCGTGTCGTCGTCGGGCAGGGTTGGCGGGTACTTAAAGAATTCCGTGTTGGGTTCAATCGTCAGCTGATACCACGACAGATGTGTCGGGGAAAAACTCAACGCTGTGCGCAAATCGTCCAGCGCGGCTTCTACCGATTGCCCCGGCAAACCGTGCATCAGATCCAGATTAAAATTATCAAAACCGGCATCGCGGATCATGGCGGCCGCACGTTGGGCCTGTTCGCCGTCGTGGATGCGTCCGAGCGCGCTGAGCTGAGCGTTCTGAAAACTCTGAACGCCTACCGATAAGCGGTTAATGCCGGTCTGACGATAAGCGGCAAACTTCTCTGCCTCAAACGTACCGGGGTTGGCTTCCAGGGTGATTTCAATGTCATCGGCGAAGGTCAGGCGCTGTTGCAGGCCATGAAATAGCGTCCCATAGGCCTTGGCGGACAGCAGACTGGGCGTGCCGCCGCCAAAAAAGATGCTCTCAATCACCCGTCCCTGAACGTAGGGCAGGTCGTGCTCGAGATCACTCAGTAAGGCCTGAATGTATTCGTGTTCCGGAAGTTCGCTGCTCGCCTGATGTGAGTTGAAATCACAGTAAGGACATTTGCGTACACACCAGGGGATGTGAATGTACAGGCTCAGTGGCGGCAGCGTCATGGGACTTTCAGGCCGGCTCAGACTGCGCCAGCGTGTCCATCAGAGATGAGACCTTGGCTTCCCACTGATTTTGATCCTGAGACAGACGGGTGTTGTCGCGTTTCACGGATTCGTATTGTTGCTGTAAGGCTGTTAACGCGGTATCGCGGTGCTGCATGCGCTCTTCGGCGTCGGCTAAGCGCTGTTTCAGAGTGGCGATGTCCTGCGCTTGCTGGGCGTTGGTGTCTTGCAGGCTCTGCACTTGCTCGCGGCTTTCTTTCAGTGCGGCGACGGTGGTCAGTACTTTTTGTTCGAGTTGTTCAAGAATGTCCAAGCGGGGATCTCCAGGCATGGATAGATGGCAGTGGGCTGTGCTGGCTGGCGCTTATGGGCGCCAGCGAGTCAGTAGTTGTTGAATGGCCTGACCGCGGTGGGACAGCGCATTCTTGCGTTCTTTGCTGAGTTCAGCGGCGGTACAGCCTTCGCTGGGGACGAAGAACAATGGGTCATAGCCAAAGCCACCGACACCGCTGGGCTGTTCGACGATCTCGCCTTCCCACGCCCCCTGAAACACCTGCGGCGTAGGGTCGTTGGCGTGGCGCATATACACCAGTACGCACTGGAATCGGGCGCGGCGGGATACTTTGCCTTCCGTGCTGTTTTTCGCCGCCAGTTCATTCAGCAGTTTGGCGTTGTTAGCGGCGTCACGTTGGTCGCTGCTGTCGCCAGAATAGCGCGCACTGTAAATGCCGGGAGCGCCGTCCAAGGCGTCGACTTCGATGCCTGAATCGTCGGCAAGAGCTGGCAGGCCCGTCACCTGGCAGGCATGGCGCGCTTTCAGAATGGCATTTTCAACAAAGCTGAGGCCGGTCTCGTCGGCGTCGCTGACGCCGAGTTCGGTCTGCGGAATCAGCTGTACCTCGGCATCGGCAAAATGCTGAGCAAACATGGCGGAAAACTCGCGCAGTTTGCCAGCGTTGCCACTGGCCAGAACGATGCGTTGCATAGTTATCTCCGGGTAATGTGATAGACCGCAATTTCGCCCAACATGCCGGGCCAGAGACCAATGCTCCAGTGCTGCTGGTGCTGATCATCCATCACGGTTCGGTTAAGTATCCGAATGCCTTTTTCGCGGCACAGTATTTCAAAGTCGCGGAAGGTGCACATGTGAATGTTCGGCGTGTCGTACCAGTTGTACGGCAGGGTATCCGACATGGGCATCCGGCCTTTCAGCAACAGATAAAAACGGGTTTTCCAGTAGCCGAAGTTGGGGAAAGTCACGATGGCTTCTTTGCCAATGCGCAACATTTCGTCGAGCAGCTCGTCCGGGCGTTTTACCGCCTGTAAGGCCTGCGTCATGATGACGGTATCGCTGCTGTTGTCGGCGAAATTCCCAAGGCCGTTGTCGAGATTCTGTTCGATGACGTTGACGCCATTGCGGATGCAGGCCGTCAGTTTTTCTGGATTGATCTCCAGCCCGTAACCACGAACCTGTTTCTCTTCTTGCAGATACTTCAGCAGTTGGCCTTCACCGCAGCCCAGATCCAGTACCTGACTGCCGGGTTTTACCCACTTCTGAATAATGGCGAGGTCGGCGCGCAATGCGGTCATGACTGGCCTCCGGATAAACCACAACGGTCGGCAACGCCGTCCATGTAGGCTTTAAATACATCAAGGTAGCGTGGAATCGGCAACAGGAAGGCATCGTGCCCGCTGGTCGATTCAATGCAGGCGTAGCTGACGTCTTTGTCGGCATGGACCAGGGCATTCACGATTTCTTCTGAGCGTTCGGGGGCAAAGCGCCAGTCCGTGGTGAAAGACACCACTAAGAAGCGACACTGAGCGTTGCTCAGACAAGCCACGAGGTCATCGCCATAGGCCGCTGCAGGATCAAAATAATCCAGTGCTTTGGTCATCAGCATGTAGGTATTGGCATCAAAGCGGGTGCTGAATTTCTCGCCCTGATAATGCAGGTAGCTCTCCACCTGAAATTCTGGCGCGAAGCTGAAATTAAATTCTTCGGCACGTAGCTCACGGCCGAATTTCTGCTTCATGGCATCGTCAGACAAATACGTCAGATGGCCGAGCATACGCGCCTGCATCAGCCCTGCTTTTGGCAGCGTGTTGTGCTCGTGATACCAGCCGTCGTGGAAGTCCGGGTCTTTGGCAATGGCCTGACGCGCGACTTCGTTAAAGGCGATGTTCTGGGCCGATAATTTAGGCGCTGAGGCAATCACCACCGCGTGCTTGAGGCGCTCTGGGAACTGAATCGACCAGCGCAGTACCTGCATGCCACCCAGTGATCCACCGACCACGGCGGCCCAGACATCGATACCGAGGACATCGGCCAGACGCGCCTGACTGTTGACCCAGTCGCGTACCGCACAGATAGGGAATTCCGGGCCGTACACTTTGCCGGTTTCCGGATTGATACTGGTCGGGCCGGTCGAACCAGAGCAGCCGCCCAGATTGTTCAGCGCCACCACGTAAAACACGTTGGTATCAATGACTTTGCCCGGACCAATACAGGTGTCCCACCAACCGGGTTTTTTCTCGTCCATGCTGTGGTAGCCCGCCGCATGGTGATCGCCGCTCAGGGCGTGGCAGATCAGAATGGCATTGCTGCGGTCGGCGTTCAGTTCACCATAGGTTTCATACACCAGATCGTATTCCTTCAGAACACGGCCACTGCGTAAGGTCAGTGGTTCATCAAAGTGGTGTGTTTTTGGGGTGACCAGGCCAACAGAATTTTCTGGAATGACGTCCGGCATCAGGGGGTGGTGTCCCGTATCAGATCAATTGCGCGGAGTTTATCAGGCTTGGCGGGAGGATGGCAGCGGGCGCCGATACGACGGCTGTCGAGGCGGCGCTTCCAGACAGAAAGGCAAGCCTCCCGTATAGAGAGGCGATTAGCGCTAGGGTTGACTTACAGCCCCATCACCAGACCAGAAGGCAGGCCCAGTGCGTGTTTCAGTGGCAACAGCAACAGCACTTCCAGTAACTGAATGCCGAGAATCATCACCAGTGGCGACAGATCCAGACCGCCGAGATCCGGCATGATGCGGCGAATCGGACGAATCACTGGTTCCAGTAACTGATTAATAAGAATCAGCGCTGGATTGTAGGAGTTGGGTGCGACCCAGGACGCAATCACCATGATCAGCATGCCCCAGAAATAAATCTCAAACGTGAGATTCACGATACCGAGTGCGGCCCAGCCAATCATGGCCACCCAAGGGAGTGTACTCAGACCGGACAACAGCAGGATTAGCGTCATCACCAGATACTGCACAGCCATTGCCAGCACGAGTGATGCCACATCGATGCCGCCAAAGCCCGGAATCGCACGACGCAGCGGGATGAGTGCAGGATTCGTGAGCTTCACGATCATCTGTGAAATCGGGTTGTAAAAGTCGGCACGCACCAGTTGCAGTAAAAAGCGTAAAACGACGACCATCAACGCCAGGCTGCCTAAAGCATTGACCAGCAGCAAGCCCGCGTCAGTGAGAGGTGACCCCATGTGTACTCCAATTCTTCCGTAGTCTGTGAGGAATATGGGGGCGGGTGGCCCCCATTTCCAGTGTTACTGATCTTTGCCCAGCTCGTCGCTCAACTCACCGGCGCGGCGAGTGGCCGCATCCATGGCAGCTTTGACGATGTCACGCAGGTGCGCACCTTCAAACGTGGCGATGGCTTGTTCTGTGGTGCCGCCGGGAGAGGTGACCCGACGACGCAGCTCATCCGGAGCAACGTCGGCCTGGGTGGCCATCTGGCCGGCGCCCAATGCCGTTTGCAAGGTCAGGCGGCGTGCGGTTTCTTCGCTCAGGCCCAGTTTCATGCCGGCTTCAATCATGGATTCCATCAACAGGAAGTAATACGCCGGACCGCTGCCAGACAGCGCCGTCACGGCATCGATTTCCTGCTCGGTTTTGACCCACATGGCCAGTCCGGTGGCACCCATTAAGGTATCGGTTTGGTTGCGCTGATCCAGACTCACGGCATCGCTGGCGTACAGGCCGGTGGCACCGTAACCCGTCAGTGATGGGGTGTTAGGCATAGCGCGCACGATTGCCTGACAGGCGGTCCAGCGCTGCAGGGCATCCAGATTGATGCCCGCGGCGATGGAAATCACCAGCGGTTGTTGAGCTTCGAGCGTGGCTTTTAATGGGCGCAGCACTTCCTGCATGACCTGCGGCTTCACCGCGAGAATGACGACGGAGGCCTGGCTGACCGCTGCCAGGTTGTCGGCGTGGGTATGTACGCCAAAGTCCTTCTGCAGGCGCTGGCGCTGGTCTTCACTGGGGTCACTGACATGGATGCGGTCGGGATTGACGGCGTCCTGGCGGATCAGTCCGCCGATGATGCTGGTGGCCATGTTGCCACCGCCAATAAAGGCTATCTGGGTCATGCTCGAATCCTTACTTACGCCGGGGTGTTCCGGGCGCCAAAAATATCAGTACCAATGCGCACTTCTGTGCTGCCACAGGCGATGGCCAGCTCGAGGTCGCTGGACATGCCCATCGATAACGTATCTGCCTGCGGATACTGCTGTTGCAGGCGTTGCCAGAGTTGATGCATCTGCGTGAACTGGGCACTCAGACGCTCGGCATCGTCGGTGGCCTCGGGGATGCACATCAGACCACGCACCTTCAGTCTAGGCAAGGATGCCAGGGTCTGCGCAAAACTCATGACATCATTCACATCGAGCCCGCTTTTTTGGGCTTCGCCGCTGATATTGACCTGAATCAGAACGTTTAAGGGGGGCAGATGATCGGGACGCTGCTCATTCAAACGACGAGCGATTTTCTCGCGCTCCAGCGTTTCCAGCCATTGAAAGTGCTCGGCCACCGCACGCGTTTTGTTGGACTGTAGCGGCCCAATAAAGTGCCATTCGATGTCGGGCAGATCCTGTAAGGCGTGAATTTTGTCCAACGCATCCTGTAAGTAGTTTTCACCAAAGGCGCGCTGGCCGAGGTCATAACAGGTGCGAACGGATTCAGCCGGTTTGGTTTTGCTCACGGCGAGCAGCTTAACTGCGCCACTTTCGCGGTGATGGCGGAGTGCGGCATCGTCGAGCCGGGCACAGACAGAGCGGTAGTTTTCAGCGACAGTAGACATTGAAATGGCTTGGTTTAGGATAACAAATGCTCCTGAAGTGACGCTGTTCAAAGAAATTTGCTCAGGGCCAGCTACATTACCCACATCATACACCAAAGTCGGGCAGCAACAGACGCAACCAGATCCGACCGAGCACCACGATAGAGGGATACACCCAATGGATATTACCGAGTTATTGGCCTTTAGTGCGAAGCAAGGGGCCTCTGACCTCCACCTGTCGGCCGACATGCCACCCATGATTCGTGTCGATGGCGATGTCCGTCGTATTAACCTGCCTGCCCTGAGTCACAAAGAAGTTCATGCGTTGGTGTACGACATCATGAACGATAAGCAGCGCAAAGATTTTGAAGAATTCCTGGAAACGGATTTCTCGTTTGAAGTGCCGGGTGTAGCGCGTTTCCGTGTTAACGCCTTTAACCATAACCGCGGTGCTGGTGCCGTGTTCCGTACCATTCCGTCCAAAGTACTGACCATGGAACAGCTCGGCATGGGGCAGGTGTTT
>JAYYHP010000282.1:0-3416 GCA_036148335.1 Pseudomonadota bacterium | reverse complement strand
CGGCAATATTCAACACAGTGATGGCTCTCGAGCCGGAGATAAAATTGCCCTACGTTTCGAGATGGACACACTCGTCATTATGCACACCTGCCCGCACCCACTGAACAAGGCCAGCGACTACCCCGTTCGCCCAGTGCACTACGCCATCGCGAAAGCCAAACCCGTGGCAGACGATGATCTCTGTATGAACTCACGCCCTGAAAATCGTCGTGGTTTTAAAAACAACGAGATTTATCAGTTCATGTGTCACCACAATCACTGAGTCGCGGGAGTCTTATTATGATCAAGCAAAGTTCTTTAATCGCTGAGCAGGCAAGCTTCCGCAAAGTCGTCCCTGCCGGGGATTACTTTTTACACCGCATCAATGCCGGCCAGACCATTCGTATTTTGGATCTGGAAGGTAACCAGGCCGCCGACACCTTGTTTTACAACGCCGATGACGTGGCCGAACGATACAGTGCCATGGATACCATTCGTGCACAGGGCAATGTTTATCTGACCGCTGGCACTACCTTAATGTCCAACGAAAACCGCCCCATGCTGGACATTGTTGCCGACACTTGTGGCCGTCACGATACGCTCGGCGGCGCCTGCGCAACGGAATCCAATACCGTACGTTACTCACTCGAAAAAAAGTGTATGCATGCCTGTCGGGACAGTTGGATGCTGGCCATTAATGAGCATGAGGAGTATGGCCTGAGCAAAGCAGACATCACACACAATATTAACTTCTTTATGAACGTGCCTGTCACGCCCGAGGGTGGCCTGACCTTTGAAGATGGAATCTCCGACGCCGGTAAATACGTCGAACTGACGGCAACAATGAATATTCTGGTGCTGATTTCAAATTGCCCACAATTAAACAACCCGTGTAATGCCTACAACCCCACCCCGATTGAAGTCCTTATTTGGGAGGCGTGATGTTTACTAAAGTATTGATCGCAAACCGGGGCGCCATTGCCGTCCGTATCATCCGAACGTTAAAAACCTTGGGCTGCACAGCCGTGGTGGTCTACCACCACGAAGATCGCCACTCACTGCATGTTCAACACGCGGATGAAAGCTACTCGCTTGGCGATGGTAGTGTTTCGGATACCTATTTAAATCAAACGAAATTACTCGATATTGCTCAGCAAAGTGGCTGTCAGGCGGTACACCCCGGCTATGGATTTTTAAGCGAGAATCCGGACTTTGCTGAAGCCTGTGCCGCCGCAGGTGTAGTCTTTCTTGGGCCAACGCCACAGCAGATGACAGACTTTGGTCTCAAGCACCGGGCCCGTGAATTAGCAGAGGCGGCAGGTGTGCCTATGTTGCCGGGGTCAGATTTACTGGACGATCTCACACAAGCCAAACACGTTGCTGAAGATATTGGTTACCCCGTGATGCTGAAAAGCACCGCCGGCGGTGGTGGCATTGGTATGCAGTTGTGTACCAACGAAGATGAATTAATCTCAGCGTTTGACTCAGTGAAACGCTTAAGTGCCAATAACTTCTCGAATGATGGCGTCTTTATTGAGAAGTTTATCGAGCGTGCTCGCCATATTGAAGTGCAAATATTCGGGGATGGCCAAGGGAAAGTAACGGCACTGGGTGAACGGGATTGTTCGCTGCAGCGTCGTCATCAGAAAGTCATTGAAGAAACACCCGCACCGGGGCTACCAGAATCGGTGCGTGAGTCGTTACATCGTACCGCCATCGCTCTGGGTGAAAGCGTGAATTACCGCAGTGCCGGTACGGTAGAGTTTATTTACGACGACATCACGCAAGCTTTTTATTTTCTCGAAGTGAATACGCGCTTACAGGTTGAGCACGGTGTTACCGAGCAAGTCTTTCGTATTGATCTGGTGGAATGGATGGTGCGACTAGGCGCCGGGCACACCCTCCCCCTGACAGAAAAGCGTCAACCTCAAGGGCACAGCATTCAGGCACGAGTGTACGCCGAAGACCCGATTAAAGATTTTCAGCCCTGCGCCGGACTGTTAAGTCGGGCAGCTTGGCCAGCAGAGAGCAGCTCAGAAGAACAACCATCAGTAAACCCGACGTCACTACGCATCGATACATGGGTTGAGAATGGCACAACGGTTCCGGCGCTGTTTGATCCCATGCTGGCCAAAGTCATTGTGACTGCCTCCGATCGGGAAACGGCCATCGCAGCATTGCACTCTGCACTCAGCGATACCGATTTATACGGCATTGAAACCAACCGTCGCTACCTGTTGAGTATTCTCAGTGATAGCGATGTGCAAGCCGGGCGTCTGTGGACGCAGAAGCTGAACAGCCTTCGCATCAGCGACCCGTCCATTGATGTGATCTCCGCGGGTACTCAAACAACGGTACAGGATTTTCCGGGTCGCCTGGGTTACTGGGACGTCGGAATTCCGCCCTCAGGGCCATTTGATTATTACGCTTTCCGATTGGGTAACCGCCTGCTCGGCAATACAGACGACTGCGCTGGACTGGAGATGACACTGACCGGCCCGGTGTTACGCTTTCAGTACGCCACGACCATCGTGCTGACTGGCGCTCAGACCGAGGCAACGCTGTTGCGTGATGGCGTTGGCACGAGCATCGCGTTTAATCGTGTCATCGACATTCAGGCCGGAGACCAACTGGACTGCGGCTCAGTTACCGGGGCGGGCACACGTTCGTATCTGTGCGTGGCCGGTGGTATCCAGTGCCCGTCGTATCTGGGGTCGCGCTCGACCTTTACGCTGGGGCAATTTGGTGGGCATAACGGCCGTGCACTCCTACCCGGTGATGTCCTGCATTTGAATGACACCGCGCAAGATAGCGCTCATAACACAGACTCGCTTTCGGATGACTCGTTAATTCCGACCTACGCCAACGAATGGCAGTTACGCGTCATATACGGCCCACACGGGGCCCCTGATTTCTTTACGCAAGCGGACATCGACACTTTTTTTAATGCCGAATGGGAGGTTCACTTTAACTCCAGTCGCACCGGTGTACGCCTGATTGGCCCCAAACCCGAGTGGGCACGGGCGGACGGCGGCGAAGCAGGATTACATCCCTCCAACATTCACGATAATGCCTACGCCATTGGTGCCATCGACTTTACCGGGGATATGCCCGTGATACTCGGCCCCGACGGCCCAAGCCTGGGCGGTTTTGTGTGCCCGGCAACCGTCATCTCGGCAGACCTCTGGAAACTTGGCCAGGTCAAAGCAGGCGATAAGCTCCGGTTTATCCCGGTCTCTCATGAAAATGCCGTGGACCTTGCCCGTGCGCAAAACGCTCGCCTGGCGAACCTGCACGAAGCCAAGGCTCAAATATCGGATGACCACAGCGCTTATCGATTGCCAGAATCGCCCGTACTCCACGTCGAATCCTGTACGGAGCCCAAGGACAAAACGAACACTGAACCCAACGACACATCGGATAGCAAAGCCCCAGCG
>JAYYHP010000281.1:0-2468 GCA_036148335.1 Pseudomonadota bacterium | reverse complement strand
TCGATGACGTCACCGCCGAATTACCGATATTGGCGTTTACTTTCACCCGAAAATTACGACCGATGATCATTGGCTCGGCTTCCGGGTGATTGATATTCGACGGGATCACCGCCCGGCCTCGGGCAATTTCATCGCGCACAAACTCAGGGGTTATGACCGCAGGAATTGAGGCACCAAATGACTCTCCCGGATGCTGTTTAACACTTCCCTCTGCAATTTCCGCTTCGCTTAAACCGAGGTTCTCACGAATTGCTACGTACTCCATTTCTGGCGTAATGATGCCCTGACGTGCGTACCAAAGCTGACTGACATTTCGCCCGGGATTCGCCCGACGAATCTGATGTTGTGACTGCAACTGCCCTTCACGCGCCATGATGCGGTCCGGTTGCGGACGAGTTGGTTGAGACAAATGCTCAACGTCGCCACGCTCGTCAATCCATCGGGCTCGCAATGGTGCCAGACCTTTTGTGACGTCAATGGCACAGTCGGGGTCGGTGTAAGGCCCCGAGGTATCGTATACCCGCACCGGCGCATTCACTTCCGAACTGCCGTCCGCGAGTTGCGTGTCCGCCAACGAAATTTCGCGCATTCCTACACGCATGTCGTCGCGGCTACCCGCTTCATAATGTTTGGAGGAACCCGGAAATGGGTCTTGAGTAATTGATGTATCAGCCATGCGCTTATCCTTTAAATAGGATCGGGCAGGCAGCATTGGAGGACGGACCCGGCGCAGATGGCATCGATGACGTGAAAGCGACTTCACCACCTAAATTCGGTGTAAGCCTTCGTCATCAGTATGCGCCGGTCACCGGCAGCGGATGCCACCGGTAACCACACCAACCGACTAAAAAATTCAGCCTGATGGTGTTGAGTTGTCTGTTCCCTACGCTGGCACTAACCAGATCAGGTTCAACGGGACCCGCAATTGCGATCTCAGCCTGTGTGCTTATTGCTAAGCGTCAGGCACCCCGACAGATGAGCGGTCAGTCTAACGTCAGCCACTGCAGGTTCGCAAGTGGCGATGTAAATAGTGAATCGAACGGCAATTCACATCATTGGCGCAGGCGTTTTTATAAGAAAGAACAGACTAAAAATCCGATCAATCTATCCAATTTAATTAGACGGTGGCGTCAGCAAAAAGTGCGCTCGAGCCGTGGCAATAGGCTCGTCTGGGCTGGTCTGCCAAGCGGTAATGGCGACGTTGGCCACCCGGCGCCCCTGACGCCAAACCTGACAGCTGGCATAGGTGTCGCTCAGGCGACCCGCACGCAAATAATCCAACGAGAAATCGACAATTTTTGGTAAGGCAACCGTCTCCATCGTCAGCAACAGGTGGGCCGCTGCCGAGGTTTCCATGAAACCACCGATGACGCCGCCATGAATCGCCGGAAGCAATGGGTTGCCAATATTGTTTTTGTTGGCATGCAAACGAAACACCCGCTCTGAACCAGCCTCGTGTGGCTCAATACCAATCAATTGCGCGTAAGGAATTGCATCAAGAATCGCTTGGGCATCGCCTTCCTGACGTGCCTGCGCCAGTCGCTGGGTAAATTCTGGAGACATATCAGCCCTGCCCTCCGATGTGTTTGCCAATGCGCATAAAGTTGGCGGTACAGGTGGCGATGGTTTCATCACTGCCTTCCTGATAAATACGCCCCCGGGTGAACACCACGTTATTACTGATACGCTCTACCCACGCCTCTCCCATCAGGTCGCTGCCGGGCCGGGCGGACGTATGGTAATCCATGCGCAAATCCAGCGTCGGGCAGATCTCGTGGTCGCTGAAAGCGATAAAAACGGCAGTGCCGCAGGCGGTGTCCATTAACGTCGTCAGGCTGCCACCGGCAACGACGCCATTCTCAGGATTGCCTACAATTTGCGATTGATAAGGCAGCTTGAGAATCAGTTTCTCATTATCGGCATATTCCACTGACATGCCCAACACGCCACAATGTGGCAATACGGATATAAATCGTGCCGCTTTTTCTGAGGCGCTCACTGGCGTACTCCGAAACAGTTAATCTGAAACAACAGTAGCCGCAGGATACCGGTGGCTCAATGCCAGATTTGCGCGATTTAATTAACAAATACGATCACCAAAAATCAAACAGTGATCACTATCAACAAGCGACTAGCCCTCTATGAAGCCATTCGACCATTACTATCAAGCGTTAAAAACCACCAACGAAGGCGTCATTGATGCGAGCTGGGGCCAAGGGAAAACGACCTTTGGTGGAATGTCAGCGGCGCTGGCACTGGCCGCCATTGAACGCGAACATCCCCAGCAGGCGCCATTGCGCTCGATCAGTGTGAATTTCTGCGGTGCCCTGACCACGGAAACTCCTTTCACGACTCAGACCCGCGTCCTGCGGGAAGGTCGTTCCGTCAGTCATTACCAGGCAGAAGTCCATCAAAACGATGCCTGCACAACCCTACTGAATGCCTGCTACGGTGCCCAGCGGGACTCA
>JAYYHP010000280.1:0-10235 GCA_036148335.1 Pseudomonadota bacterium | reverse complement strand
AATACGGCGGGTCAGCCATCGCGATTTGTGGGCTCACCCGGCTATGCGTTTCTGATTTCACGCCTTGAGCCTGAGAACGGTGGTTCTGAGTTTGAGTTCGATACCCTAGTACTGAGTCAGGCTGGCGAGCGCTTGCGCTTTGATGCGGTGGGTGAATCCTTAAAGCCGGGACAAACCATTGATGCCGCGCGTGTGTCCATGAGCTTGTCTGACCTCGACGGTGTCGCCTCTGTGCTGAACGCATCGCTGGCAGAGTGGGTGGTGATCGAGCGCGCCGTGACCCTGAATCGCGGTAAGGGCATCGTCGCGGATACACCGTTTCTGAGCATGGAAGACCTAGAAGACTGAGCGCTCTTGATGCAGGAGAGACCGCTTTAATTGGTCGCTCCTGCGCTTTTCCTCCTCGGGTGCCTTAGGTATCCTTGTGGCATTCCGTCAAAAGACTACAAAAAAGCAGAATGACAATGACCCGAATTGCTATCACCGGCGCAGCCGGTCGTATGGGACGCGTGCTGATCGAAGCCGTAAACAATGACGAAGCCGCCGAAGTGGCCGGTGCGATTGTTCTTGAAAATGATCCTATGGTAGGCGTCGATGCTGGCGCAATTGCTGGCTTGGCGACTACGCTCGGTGTTAAAGCCGTGACCTCAGTTGAAGAAGCGATTCCGCACTTTGACGTACTGATTGATTTCACGTCGCCAGAGTCGACCATGGCGAATGTCGAACTGTGCCAGAAGCATGGCAAAGGCATTGTGATTGGTACTACCGGCCTGACCGAAGAGCAGAAGTCCAAACTGAAAGCGGCTGCGGCAGATACCCGCATCGTCTTCGCGCCGAACTACTCAGTGGGGGTCAACCTGTGCCTGAACCTGCTGCGTATGGCGGCCAAGGTGATGGGTGACGAGAGCGATATCGAAGTCATCGAAATGCACCATCGTCATAAAGTGGATGCGCCGTCGGGTACCGCATTGCGTATGGGTGAAGTAGTTGCAGAAACCATGGGTTGGGATCTCAACGAAGTAGCTTGTTACGGCCGTGAAGGTCAGACGGGTGCGCGTCCTCACAAGCAGATTGGTTTTGAAACCATTCGCGGTGGCGACGTGGTGGGTGATCACACCGTGATGTTCGCTACCGACGGTGAGCGTGTCGAGGTAACGCACAAAGCGCAGAGTCGTATGACCTTTGCCAAAGGTGCAGTGCGTGCGGCGAAGTGGGTGACCGAACAACCAGCAGGACTTTACGATATGCAGGACGTTTTAGGGTTTTAAGCTGACCTCCTGAACTTGCCCATGCGGCGTTAAAAGTCAGCGCGGAATGCTCATGTATAACTTATACACTCCGCTTCCTTGCTGACTTTTGCCTTCCCTGACCTGCGTTCAGAAGCTCATTCTGCGGTGATTAGGGATAGGGCTTGTTCGGAATGCTCATGTACTGCTCGTACACTCCGCTTCCTCATCAGTTTTTGCCTTGTCTCAGCGTCGCTCAGCAACCCAGAGGGAAGTATCAGTTTCCTCAAGTCAGCGCGGAATGCTCATGGTTAACTTAGTCACTCCGCTTCCTTGCTGGCTTTGGGCAGACACAAAAAAGGCCGCATTAGCGGCCTTTTTCGTTTGCTTAACAATCAATCGTCGTTCGGGTCCAGTGGATCGCTGTCGTCGATGTCATCAAGCTTAGCCAGCAGGCGACGTAGATCGTCTTTGTCCTGAGCGACGCTTGAAAGATCGTCAACAGAGGCGTCGCTGAAGTCACGCTCGCCATCCTCAAGTAGGTCGCGCATGCCACTCAGTGTGACGTAAGGTGCACGGCTCGAAACGGCGTTGGCCAGCCATGAAGGTAGGCGTCCGGCCAGGTCTACGAAGGTGGTAAAGCGGACCTTTGTGAGGTTTTCGCCTAAGGGAGTAATTTCAAACAGGTTTGAGAATTCCTTAATCTTTACCATGTTGTCATGTTCAGGGCCGACATTGTTGATGTTGCGGCTACTGATGTAGATGACGTCATCTTCAATCCAGGATTTGCTTTTAATCGTGACGTAACGAGCGGCTACCGGCCAAACGCCTTTGTATTCCATGTAGCTGTAGTTAGGCGGCACGCTGGCGCTTTTACGACAGAAATACACCCACTTGTACAAATCGTCCGGTGTATCGATGGTCAGGAGTATGTTGAGTACAGGCTCTTCGAGAATGACTTCACCGCGGAACTGTTTCACGTCGGCGCCGGGAACGGCACGACGCCAGGTAGAAATCTCGCCGACGTCATCGCCGGTTGAGGTCACTTCCCAGGGAATATTGTCGTCGATAACGGTCATCTGTGGGGCGTCATCGGCGTGCAGAAGGGTGCTGAAAACCATCAGGGTCAGTGCTGCAACGGTGGTTGCAGCCTTGGGGATCATGCGAAACACGGCATCTCTCTCTATGTGATCTGTACTTGTTATTACTATTTACGTACGGAATGACAATTCAGATGTCCATGCTATGCAAGCAGTGGGGCGTCGTCCAGCGGCGATGCTGCCATCGCGCTGGCCGATTTGTACCAGTTATGACGCTTTGATACCCAGGATATGAGCAAAGCCTCGTGTCACCAGTTTGCGGATCGCGGCTTCGTCGAACTCGTTGGGGTTAAACACCAGCGTCACTAACATGTGTGCATTACCAATGGCCCAACGTGCCCGGTCGGCGGCAGGGAGACCTTCGGACAAGGTGCCTGACTGGATGCCCATTTCAATTTTCTTTTCGATCAGGGTCAGGATGTATTCCTGGAACGCCATGTAGCGTGGCCAGGTGTCTTCGCGGACGGATGAACTCCATTCCAGCCAGATTTTGATGTAGTCCGGGCTTTCGTGGCAGGCACTGATAAAGGTGGCGATGCATCGATCCAGCGTTTCTTCCGGGCTGGTCTGTGCATCCAGTGCGGTGACGGCAAGGTGTACTAAGAATTGCTCGACGTCGTCCAGTACTTCGTTGACCAGAATGTCCCGGGTGTTGAAATAGTTAAAGACAGTCGCGACTGACACGCCCGCAAGTTGGGCGATTTCGGTGTGACCAGCGCGGCCTAATCCACGGCGAGCGAATACCTTGATGGCGTCTTGCATCAACAAACGTTTGCGCTCACTGGGGTCTAAACGGCGACGAGTTTCTGCTTCTCCGTGCATAGGGGATGTCCTGTTGTCGTTCTCTCATTGGCAGCGGACCAGGCGGTTGGTTCCTGTATTTGTCCAACTAGGTCAATATATTGAGTGTTAACTCACAATAAGTGAACTACGGATTAACAAAAGTTATACAAAAGTCTCATTTCGGACAGGGATGTCCGAAATTGCAAGTTGTCCATCGCCGTGGACATAAGCCACTGATTTCTGTATTATTCCGCGCAATTTAAGTGTGCAAAAAACGAGCGCCATGCGTTCGACAAACCAAACAGCCTGAGCGGGATGGAATCATCGGATCACCATCCCGCTTTTTTACGGCTCGGGTTCACAGGGTGGTTGTTTTGGCAGCCGGCCCGATGCACACGCACGCCAGTTTTATCGTAAACTTCGGGGAATGAGCCTTGTCTACGCCAGCGATTCTAGCTCTTGAGGACGGCAGCATCTTCAAAGGTACCAGTATTGGTGCTGAAGGTCTGTCTGTTGGAGAAGTGGTGTTTAACACCTCCATGACCGGCTACCAGGAGATCCTCACCGATCCCTCCTACGCCAAACAGATGGTCACTCTGACCTACCCACACATCGGTAACTACGGCACTAATGCCGAAGATGCTGAATCAGATTCAGTGCATGCTACCGGTCTGATCATTCGTGATCTGCCGTTGATTGCGTCGAACTTCCGTAATGAGTTGGCACTTGACGAATACCTGCGTGAGAAGAACGTACTGGGTATTGCTGACATCGACACCCGTCGTCTGACTCGTATCCTGCGTGAAAAGGGCTCGCTGAACGGTTGCATGATCGCTCGTGCGGATGCGCACTCGGATGAGACCATCGCGGAAGCCATTGAGGCTGCGAAAGGCTTCCCGGGCCTGAAAGGCATGGACCTGGCTCAGGAAGTGACTGTCACTGAAACCTACAATTGGACTCAGACTGACTGGACGCTCGGTGAAGGCTACGGTGAACTGACCGAACCTAAATACAATGTGGTCGCCTACGACTTCGGTGTGAAACGCAACATCCTGCGCTTACTAGCTGAGCGTGGTTGTAAGCTGACTGTCGTACCGGCGAAGACACCTGCCTCTGAGGTGCTGGCGATGAATCCAGACGGCATCTTCCTGTCGAATGGCCCGGGTGACCCAGAGCCATGTGATTACGCTATCAGCGCAATCAAAGAAATCCTGGAAACAGATATCCCTGTCTTCGGAATCTGTCTGGGTCACCAGTTGCTGGCTCTGGCATCCGGCGCTCAGACCGTAAAAATGCCGCACGGTCACCACGGTGGTAACCACCCGGTTCAGGATCTGGAGTCTGGCAAGGTGATGATCACTGCTCAGAACCACGGCTTCGCAGTGGACGAGGCTTCGCTGCCGGCAACGCTGAAAGCTACCCATAAGTCTCTGTTCGACGGCACGCTGCAGGGCATTGCCCGCACGGATAAGCCAGCGTTCAGCTTCCAGGGTCACCCTGAAGCAAGCCCAGGTCCACGCGACGTTCAGCCGCTGTTTGACCACTTCATCGAACTCATTGAAAAAGCCAAGGCGTAAGAGAACAGGACTAAGTCATGCCAAAACGTACTGACATAAAAAGCATTCTGATCATCGGCGCCGGCCCAATTGTTATTGGCCAGGCGTGTGAATTTGACTACTCCGGTGCCCAGGCCTGTAAGGCTCTGCGTGAAGAAGGTTTCCGCGTTATTCTGGTGAACTCTAACCCAGCCACCATTATGACCGACCCTTCCATGGCCGATGCTACTTACATCGAGCCCATCACTGTTGAAGCGGTTGCCAAGATCATTGAAAAAGAACGCCCTGACGCGCTGCTGCCTACTATGGGTGGTCAGACCGCACTGAACTGTGCACTGGGTCTGGAATCTGCTGGCGTACTGGAAAAGTTCGGCGTTGAAATGATTGGTGCCAACGCGGACACCATCGACAAAGCCGAAGACCGCGATCGCTTCGATAAGGCAATGAAGGCAATTGGTCTTGAGTGCCCACGCGCGGGTATTGCTCACAGTATCGAAGAAGCACGCGAAGTTCAGAAAGGTCTGGGCTTCCCTTGTATTATTCGTCCGTCATTCACTATGGGTGGCACCGGCGGTGGTATCGCCTACAACAAAGAAGAATTCGAAGAAATCTGTACCCGTGGTCTGGACCTGTCTCCGACTAACGAGCTGCTGATCGACGAATCTCTGATTGGTTGGAAGGAATACGAGATGGAAGTTGTTCGTGATAAAAACGACAACTGCATCATCATCTGTTCGATCGAAAACTTCGATCCAATGGGTGTGCACACCGGTGACTCCATCACCGTAGCGCCAGCACAGACCCTGACCGACAAAGAATATCAGATCATGCGTGACGCCTCTCTGGCGGTACTGCGTGAAATCGGCGTAGAAACCGGTGGTTCGAACGTTCAGTTTGGTATCTGCCCGAACACTGGCCGTATGGTCGTGATCGAAATGAATCCACGTGTATCCCGTTCTTCGGCACTGGCATCAAAAGCGACGGGTTTCCCGATCGCTAAAGTAGCTGCCAAGCTGGCTGTCGGTTACACCCTGGACGAACTGCAGAACGACATTACTGGTGGTGCAACCCCAGCATCGTTTGAGCCGTCTATCGACTACGTAGTGACTAAGATTCCTCGTTTCACCTTCGAGAAATTCCCACAGGCGGACGGTCGTCTGACTACACAGATGAAGTCTGTGGGTGAGGTGATGGCGATTGGCCGTACTCAACAGGAATCCATGCAGAAAGCGCTGCGTGGTCTGGAAGTCGGTGCGACTGGTTTTGATCCTAAAGTTGACCCTGCCGATGCTACGGCACGCGATACGGTGATCGCGCAGCTGGTGACGCCTCAGGCTGAGCGTATCTGGTACGTTGCTGATGCTTTCCGCCTCGGCATGACGGTTGAAGAAGTATTCAACTACACCAAGATCGACCGTTGGTTCCTGGTGCAGATCGAAGATCTGGTGAAGGAAGAGCAGAAGGTTGCTGAAACTGCGCTGACTGCACTGGATTTCGATGCGGTTTACCGTCTGAAGCGTAAAGGTTTCTCTGACGCTCGTCTGGCTAAGCTGATGGGTATCTCTGAGAAAGCCTTCCGTAAGCATCGTCAGAAGCTGAACGTGCATCCGGTGTACAAGCGTGTTGATACCTGTGCTGCTGAATTTGCCACTGACACTGCGTACATGTACTCCACGTACGAAGAAGAGTGTGAAGCGAACCCGACTGATCGCGAAAAGATCATTGTTCTGGGTGGTGGCCCGAACCGTATTGGTCAGGGTATCGAGTTCGATTACTGCTGTGTTCACGCGGCTTTCGCTGCGAAAGAGCTGGGCTACGAAGCCATCATGGTGAACTGTAACCCTGAGACCGTATCTACCGACTACGACACGTCTGACCGTCTGTACTTCGAGCCAGTTACTCTGGAAGACGTGCTCGAAATCGTTGAGAAAGAAAAGCCAAAAGGCGTGATCGTTCAGTACGGTGGTCAGACGCCACTGAAACTGGCCAACGAACTGGAAGCGGCTGGTGTACCTATCATCGGTACCTCACCAGAAGCGATCGACCGTGCCGAAGACCGTGAGCGTTTCCAGCAGATGATCCAGCGTCTGGGTCTGAAGCAGCCGGTCAATGCTACGGTCACTTCTATTGAAGAAGCGGTAGCGAAAGCCACTGACATCGGTTACCCGCTGGTGGTGCGTCCTTCGTACGTACTGGGTGGTCGTGCGATGGAAATCGTCAACAGCGAAGAAGCGCTGCGTCGTTACATGAACGAAGCGGTGTCTGTGTCTAACGACTCTCCTGTTCTGCTGGATTACTTCCTGAACCGTGCGGTTGAGGTGGATATCGATGCAGTCTGCGACGGTAAAACTGTCGTCATCGGTGCCATCATGCAGCACATCGAGCAGGCGGGTATTCACTCGGGCGACTCCGCATGTTCTCTGCCTCCGTACAGCCTGCCTGCTGATGTGCAGGATAAGATGCGTGAGCAGGTCGCTGCGATGGCGATGGAACTGGGCGTGGTTGGTCTGATGAATACTCAGCTGGCGTACCAGGACGGCGAGATCTACGTGATCGAAGTTAACCCTCGTGCTTCCCGTACGGTTCCGTTCGTATCTAAGTGTATCGGTACGTCACTGGCAGCGATTGCGGCGAAAGTGATGGCAGGCAAATCACTGGAAGAGCTTGGTTTTACTGCTGAGATCGTACCGCCGTACTTCTCTGTAAAAGAAGCGGTGTTCCCGTTCAACAAGTTCCAGGGCGTTGATCCGATTCTTGGCCCTGAAATGAAGTCCACGGGTGAAGTCATGGGCGCTGGCAAAACCTTCGGCGAAGCTTTCTACAAGGCTCAGCTGGGTGCTGGTGCAAATCTACCAGAAAGTGGCACTGCATTTATCTCGGTACGTGATGCCGATAAAGAAGGTCTGATTGCTGTAGGCAAAGGCCTGATTGAATGCGGTTTCCGTCTGGTATGTACTGACGGTACTCAGAAGGTTCTTGAAGCGGCGGGCGTTGAGTCTGTACGCGTTAACAAGGTGAACCAGGGTCGTCCGCACATTGTCGACATGATTAAGAACGACGAGATCGATCTGATCATCAACACCACCGACGGTGTACAGGCGATTAAAGACTCGGCCGACATCCGTCGCAGCGCACTGCAGCACAAGGTGTACTACACCACGACGCTGGCGGGTGCTGAAGCGGTTGTTGAAGCGCTGCGTTCAGAAGGTCTGAACGAAGTGCGTCGTCTGCAGGAGTTGCACGCACTGGTGTAAGTGCGGCGCTTGGTCTGCAATTCATAACTTGTGATGCCCGGTGCGAATGCTCCGGGCATCTTTGATAACAAAAGGAGTCAGTTACGATGCAAAAGTATCCAATGACTTTGGAAGGTGAAAAAGCGCTGCGTGAAGAACTGCAGCAGCTGAAAACGGTTGAGCGTCCTACTGTCATCGCGGCCATTGCTGACGCACGTGAGCATGGCGACCTGAAAGAAAACGCTGAATATCACGCAGCGCGTGAGCAGCAGGGTTTTATTGAAGGCCGTATTCAGGATATTGAAGGCAAATTATCAAACGCTCAGGTCATCGATATTAAGTCGATTCCCCATTCAGGTAAGGTGCTGTTCGGTACGACCGTCACCATTATCAATCTGGATAACGACGACGAAGTTCAGTACAAAATTGTGGGCGACGACGAAGCGGATATTAAAAATAACCGCATCTCGATTTCCTCACCGATTGCTCGTGCGCTGATTGGTAAGGAAGAAGGTGACGTTGTTGTCGTGCAGATTCCTAGCGGCACTGTTGAGTACGAAATCGATCAGGTTGAACATCTTTGATTGAACTGTACGCCTGACAGTAAGACATAAAAAAACCGCTCGATGAGCGGTTTTTTTTATGGACGATTCTGGATAACCGCGGCAATCATTCCTGATTAAGGACAGGTCACCAGATCGATATCGAGGTTATCTGAACCATCGTCTTTCTCGATGGCTTTCATCATTTCCTGTAATCGCTGACGCGCTTCGCGGCGCTTCAGGGCCTTATTCCAACGGCGAATGCTGACCTCGTCTTTCAATTCTAACTGAGGCACCGGCGTTGGGCGGTTGTTTTCATCCATGGCGACCATGGTGAAGTAACAAGTGTGCGTGTGGCGTACGGTTTTCTTTTGAATATCTTCAGCGATAACCTTAATACCAATTTCCATGGACGTACGACCACAGTAATTCACGGTTGCCAGGCAGGTGAGCATTTCGCCGATATGAATAGGTTGCTTGAAGAGTACGTTGTCGACGGAGAGCGTCACGGCGTAGTGGCCGCTGTAGCGCATCGCGCAGGTGTATGCGACTTTATCGAGTAGTTTCAGCAATTCGCCGCCGTGCATATTGCCTGAAAAGTTTGCGAGTCCTGGGGTGACCAGTTCGGTCATTTCAGTTTGAACAAAGTGCGCCATAGATACCTCCCGGCCTGTGAGGTGGCGGATTGTGTCAAATTTCTTACAGATTATCAGCGTCTTAGCGGATTCGTCCGGTTTGTCAGGTATAAAAAAACCGCGCTGTTGCGCGGTTTTGGCTGTCACGTGTGACGTTATATTTTTTCGACCAGCAAGCTGCCAACCGAGTAGCCAGCACCAAATGAGCAAATTAATCCTTTCTCGCCGGGTGCAAAGCCGTCTTTGTGGCGGTGGAAGGCAATCAGAGAGCCCGCCGAGGCGGTGTTGGCAAACTCATCGAGAACGATAGGGGTTTCGTTGTTCTCTGGTTCGCGACCCAATAACTTCTTGGCGGCGAACATGTTCATGGTCAGGTTTGCCTGGTGCAGCCACATGCGTTTCAGGTCGCTGGCCTGCAGGTGGTTTTCTTCCAGCTGCTCGGTAATAAAGCCAGTAACCAGTGGCAGCAACTCTTTAAATACCTTGCGACCGTTCTGGCGGAAGTAAGGACGGTCTTCAGGCAGCTGGCCTTCACTGAAGTTGTGGTCGGTGTAGTTGCCATCGCAGCGGATGTTATCTGAGTAGCGGGTGAACTGCTTAGTATCCAGTACACGGTAAGCCACTTCTGACGTGCAGGTATCTTCCAGCTCCATCACCACGGCCGTCGCGACGTCACCGAAAATAAAGTGGCTGTCACGTGACTTCAGGTTGAGCTGTGGAGATGCAAATTCTGGGTTAACCACGAGCGCGCATTTCGCGGTGCCAGCTTTCAATGCGGTGTACGCATTAATCATGGCGAAGGTCATGGTGGAGCAGGCAATGCCCATGTCGTACGCGAAGCCTTTGATGCCCAGTTTTTCCTGAACTTCGACGGCGGCGGACGGGTAAGGACGCTGATGGTTGGTCGTGCCCATGATCAGCAGGTCAATGTCTTCTGCGCTTTTGTTGGCCTGCGCCATTGCCTCTCGGCCTGCAGCCAATGCCATGGTCACGGTTTCAGGTTCATCGCCTTCCAGGGCTGGCTTGAAAATGGGCGCCATGCGCTCAGGATCCAGCATGCCATCTTTGTACATGACGTAGCGTGATTTGATGCCTGAAGCTTTTTCAACGAATTCACTGCTGGACGATGGCAGCGCCTCAACCTCACCGGCTTCAATGGC
>JAYYHP010000279.1:0-8738 GCA_036148335.1 Pseudomonadota bacterium | reverse complement strand
TTAACAACGCTTCATTGCGACGCGCGTTCTCCAGCAGTTCCTTCAGTTCCAAGAAAACATGTACTCCGTTCCGGTTGACGTAAGTCTAGACGCCTTTCTGAGTTTTGCCCGGGAAGTGAGATTTTTTCTTTGTTAGAATCGCGACATCGTGACTTTATAAGCGTTAACGCCCCCATTATGACCGACTCTATTTTAATTTTTGACTCAGGCGCTGGGGGCCTGTCTGTGCTGAACGAGGTACGCCAAGCCCTGCCCGGCGTGCCCCTGCACTTTTTACTCGACTCCGGATTATTCCCTTACGGTAATCAGGACGATGAGACACTCGCACAACGCATCCCCGACCTGTGCGCCGACGCCGTTGAGCGCCTGCAGCCCAGCGTACTGATCCTTGCCTGCAACACTGCCAGCACTCTGGCGTTACCGGCCCTCAGAGCACGCCTGGATATTCCGGTCGTGGGCGTGGTTCCTGCGATCCGGGTCGCCGCCAATCATTGCCGCTCAGCCAATCAAAACAGCTTCGGGTTGCTCGCGACTCCGGCCACCGTGCGACGCGAGTACACGGATCAGTTAATCAGTGACTTTGCCGAGGGTCTGAATGTGGTGCGGTTCGGCAGCCCGGACCTGGTGTCTATTGCAGAGAAATATCTGGAGACAAAGGCAGAGCGCAACTTAGCAAAAAAAACGGAGCAACAACCCGATAGTGACGCCATAGAGCACACTCTGTTTGACCATCTGAACCCCTGGCTTCTCCAGCATCCAGAGTGCCAGCACGTGGTGTTGGGTTGCACGCACTATCCCTTGCTGCGCCCTCTTCTGGAAAAATTCTGGCCTTCCATCCACTGGATTGACTCCGGTGCGGCGGTCGCCCGCCAGGCGGCGCGCGTGTTTGATGATCATGCCCAAACGCAAAAACTTGAACAAAACGCCGCACACCCATCACTTAACAACAATGCCATCTCAATTTACTGGACCGGCTCAGAACGCCCGAATGGCGTGCTTCGAGCGCTGTTACCAGACATTGCAGAGGCACGCCACTGGAACAGTTAATTCTTATACAAGATCAAATTCTTTGTATAAGTTTTAGAAAATTGATTAGAATACATGACTCAAATTGAAACCAACGATGGAAACACAATGTCCACACTGAAGTCGCTGTACCACGACGTATTATCCGAGCTCGGCGAAGACACCTCTCGCGAAGGACTGCTGGATACCCCAGCCCGTGCTGCCAAAGCCATGCAGTTCCTGACCAGCGGTTATGACATGAACCTCTCTGAGGTGGTCAATAATGCCGTGTTCAGCAGCGACAACGACGAAATGGTGGTTGTTCAGGGCATTGAGTTTTATTCATTGTGTGAGCACCACATGCTGCCCTTCATCGGCCGCTGCCACATCGGTTACCTGCCAAATGGCAAAGTGCTGGGCTTGTCTAAGTTTGCACGCATCGTCGACATGTTCGGCCGTCGCCTGCAGATTCAGGAAAACATGACCAAGCAGATTGCCGAGGCCGTCGAAGAAGTCACTGGCTGTCGCGGTGTGGGCGTTATCGTTGAAGCACAACACATGTGCATGATGATGCGTGGCGTGCAAAAGCAGAACTCAATGATGCGTACGTCGGTAATGAAAGGCGACTTCCGCGAGAACCAAGCAACGCGCGAAGAGTTTATGAGGCTGATCGGCCTCTGATTCCGGAGGACTATGGAATCCATATCCTGGTGGTTTTGGCCACTACTGCTCTATAGCGCCGGGGCCTTAGCGGCCCTGGACGCACTCTGGCAAGGCCGCACCTCGCAAGGCACCACAGCCTGGGTTCTGGCCTTGCTACTGATGCCTGTATTGGCATTGCCTTTTTACCTCTTCTTTGGCACCCGTCGCTTTCGAGGCTACCGCCGTGCCCGTCGCAGCAAAGACTCCCTACTCGGCTCCACTGAGCGACAACTGCGCCGTGACCTGACCCTCGCAGAAACCGAGCACGATCGCATTACCTTACCGTTGAAACGCCTGTTTCGTGTGCCCATGATGGAGGGCAATGCCACTGAACTTCTGATCAATGGCGCAGATACCTTCAATGCCATCCTGAATCACGCGCGCACTGCTCGTCATACCTTGTGCGTTCAGTTTTACACCTTTCGCGATGATGCCTTGGGTGACTGTTTCGCCGACGTGTTGTGCGATAAAGCGACGGAGGGTGTGCGTGTTTACTTGCTGTACGACGAGATTGGCTCAGCAGGCATCGACGATGCTTACCTCAACCGGCTGAAAGCCGCCGGCGTGGAAGTATCTCGTTTTAACCCGCTCAAATTGCGTAACCGGACCCAGCTCAACTTCCGCAATCACCGCAAACTGGTCGTCGTCGATGGTCATACCACTTTCGTGGGTGGCCACAACGTAGGCATTGAGTACCTGGGCAAAGACCCGGAGTTCGGCCACTGGCGTGACACGCACATGCGCCTGAGCGGCCCTGCCTCGCTGGCGTTTCAATTATCGTTCAGTGAAGACTGGCTCTGGGCTACCGGACGCGAGCCCGAACTACTGTGGGACGCCCCTGCCATCGCTGGCGACCAGCGCATTATGTGCATTAACTCCGGTCCGGCCGATGATTACGAATCGGCGAGTCTGTTTTTCACCCATATGATCAACAGTGCTACCGAACGTTGCTGGCTGGTGAGCCCCTATTTTGTGCCTGATCAGGCAGTATTCACGGCTCTGCAACTGGCCGGGCTGCGCGGCGTGGATGTCCGTGTCATTTTGCCCGCCACGTCGGATAACTGGATGGTGACTCAGGCGACGCGCAGCTACGTCGCCTCGCTTGAAAAAGCGCAGGTGCAGTTTTACACCTACCTGCCGGGCTTTCTGCATCAAAAAGTAATGTTGGTGGACGATGAATGGGCCTGTGTGGGCAGTGCTAATCTGGATAACCGCTCTCTACGCATCAACTTTGAAATTGGTGCGCTGGTTCAGAACACATCTTTTGCCGCCCAGATCGAACGGATGCTTCGCGATGATCTGGCGCAATGCGAGCCGACCTATGTTGATGACCGTTGGTGGAAACAGCTAGTGGCGCGCCTGCTGCGGTTAATGGCGCCGGTGCTTTGACCTCTGTGTGTCGCCCCAATTTAACTCCTCTTAACACTACATGATTGGCCCAACTCCCACCGCAATGACCACATCGTAGGATGGAGAGAGGACAGCAAAGGCCACTTATTCAGCCGATCCCATCCGCTTTATCGTAAAAACCCGAGAAGTGGCCTATAGTTACAAGCGGTGTTTAACACCACACCCTAAGCCCTTTACCTTTGCTGTTGCAGGAAACGGATTTGTCAGGCGCCGAATATCAAGACGACTTTGAACAGAAGAGCCACGTCGGCTTACGACTGCTGTCGTACCTGCTCGGCTTCAGTTTTATCGTAACCGTGATTGCCTCCAGCTTCGTGCTCTACTCCGACTACCGTCGGGGCGTCGACCAGTATCAGAAAAACCTCGATCAGATTAACGCCAGCTACCAGCAAAGTGTCAGTTACAGCCTGTGGAATTTCGACAACCGCCAGATCGAGTCGCAACTGGCCGGCATCCTCAACTTTCCCGGGGTGGTGTACGTATATATCGAGAGTCGCGACAAGCTGGTACAAAGCGCCGGGGATATCTACTCCCCTGCTGACCTGCAGTACAGCTTTCGCCTGACTCATCAGAGCGCATCGCAGGAATATCATCTGGGTAATCTCTACATTAATGTGAATTACACCGGCCTCTACGATGACCTTAAACACAAAGCGCTGACTATCGTCATGACGCAGTTTGTGAAAACCTTTTCCGTATCCATTTTCTTGCTGATTCTGGTGCGCATGCTGATTACCCGTCGTCTCGATGCCATGGCACGCTGGGCAAACGGTTTCTCGTTGTCGAATCTGGACACCCCTCTGCGTCTCAGTGACAGCCGTCCGAGATACGATGAACTGGATATGGTGGCGGACGCCATCAACCGCATGCGCGACACGCTGAAACAGGACGCGCTGGAGCGCGAGCGCGCCCGAGAGCAACTGGTCGAAACCAAAGAACAACTGACCGTCGCGATTGATAACGCCTCGCTGGGCTTTGCCCGCTATCTGCCCGAATCCGACCACATGCAGTGCAATAATCATTTTGCCCGGCATCTGGCGACGTCTAAGCAAGAGTTAGAAGCCCTGCCCCGTGCCATGGAGCAACTACGTGACATGATCCGGGGCCTGAAAGGCCCAGAGCAGCGTGAAAAGCTAAACCAACTAATGTTAGGGAGAATCTCGCGCGTCCACGGTGAATTCACCATGGCGAACTTCCGTAATGAGAAGTGCTATTTCGACATCACCATGCAAACCATTCAGTTCAGTGAGGCGCGCCCACGTGAGGTACTGATCTGCCTGGTCGACAAAACACGTGAACACGCTGCCGTTCGTCAAGCGACGGAACTGGCGACCTCCCTTGAAAACAAAGTGACCGAGCGCACCGAGCAGCTCTATCACGAACAGCAAAAAGCGAAAGAGTCCGTACGTAAACTGGAAACCCGCTTGCAACGCTCGCTGCGACAGTCAAACAGTCAAGCCGCCAACGAGTTCAAAGAGCTACTGCTGAACGAGTTTGATGTTCACTACCCCAAAGGCCAGCCCCTGCCGGGGCGCCTGGAAACACTGCGTGAATACCTGAAACACTGCCTTGATGACGAGCGCGTGGACGTTGACCTGCCAGAAATGGTTAACCGGGTATTGCAGACGTCGGAGTCGTTGTCACAACTGCGTACCGTAACCAAACTTCCGTTCTCTCTGGTGGTCTCGGAACCGGCAGGCATTCTGGAGTTTTTATTACGCTGCGTAATGGACAATGAGCCCGCCGTGAAACACTGCGATACGCTGAACTTTACCCTACAGTTGCAGCACAATCGTGCAGACATCACTTGTGTATTCAGTGGTAAAAACAATCTTCCCGCGCTTGAGCCACACCCGTATGAGCGCCTGTGTGCTTATATTTTGCAGGCGCGCTTCAATGGCACACTGACCCGCACTCAAGAAGACGAACAGGTCACACTGTCGTTTGGCATTGCGCTAGACCAGTAAAATAACACCCGGAGTGACTCACAGACTTGTTCTCTGAGTCACTAGGCGTGCCGTTCGCCATAGTGACTTCAACAACACAACGCAGCAGCGACGACAAACCCCAACGCAGCAAACCCACAGCAAACGACAGACATAAAAAAACCGCAGCCAAGGCTGCGGTTTTTTTTAGTTGCCCGATACGGTCAGTACCGGGCGAAAGCGACCTTAGGCAGGTTCAGCTTCTTTGTTTTTTGCCGCTTCTTCGTCTTTCAGTTCACGACGCAGAATCTTACCAACCGGAGTCATTGGCAGCTCAGTACGGAACTCAATGAACTTAGGCTGCTTGTAGCCTGTCAGGTTTTCACGGCAGTGCGCCTTGATGTCATCTGCAGACAGGTTCGGATCGTTAGAGATCACAAACAGCTTCACGGCTTCACCGCTCTTCTCGTCTGGCACACCAATGGCGGCACAGTTCTCGACCGCAGGATGGCTGGAGACGACTTCTTCGATTTCGTTCGGGTAAACGTTGAAACCAGACACCAGAATCATGTCCTTGATACGGTCAACGATCTTCACGAAGCCATCTTCGTCGATCACAGCAACGTCCCCAGTACGCAGCCATTCGCCGTCAGCAGTGAAACACTCAGCGGTGGCCTCCGGACGGTTCCAGTAACCCTTCATGACCTGTGGACCTTTCACACACAGTTCACCACGCTCGCCCTGAGCTACTTCGTTGCCCTGGTCGTCGATACACTTCAGTGCCGTACCCGGTACTGCCTGACCAACCGTGCCCAGACGCTCCAGGCCACCCGCTGGGTTAACAGCAACAATCGGAGAACATTCTGTCAGGCCGTAACCTTCAGAGATGCCACAACCGGTCAGGTCTTTCCAACGCTTCGCGGTGTCTTCCATCAGCGCGGTACCACCGGACAGAGTCAGGTTCAGGTGCTCGAAGTTACAGTTTTTGAATTCTGGGTGGTTCAGCAGACCAACAAACAAGGTGTTCAGGCCAACAAAGCCATCCAGGCGGTGCGGTTTGATCATCTTAATGAACATACCCGGATCACGTGGGTTCGCAATCAGGATGCTGTGGTCGCCTGAGTCCAGCATGGCCATCAGGTGCACAGTGAAAGAGTAAATGTGGTACAGCGGCAGCGGAGCAACCACCGTCGCACCTTCAACTGGCTTCAGTGGTTGACCGTTTTCGTCGACCTGAGCCATGTTGGCGCGCGCTTGCAGCATGTTGGCAATCAGGTTCAGGTTAGTCAGCTCAGAACCCTTCGCCACACCCGTGGTACCACCGGTGTACTGCAACACAATGGTGTTGTTGTGACCAGTGATGTGGTTGGCTTTGTATGGGCCTGCCGCTTTACCCAGGCTCAGTGCCTTACGGAAGCGAATCGCTTCTGGCAGTGAGTAATCCGGAATCATCTTCTTGATGTACTTGGCCGCTGCGTTAATCAGCTGACGCTTAGGCGTAGGCAACATGTCCGCGAGGCTGGTCACGATGACGTGTTTGAGGCCCGTTTCTGGCAGGATATTCTGTACGGATTTGGCGAACATATCCATGCACACCAGCGCTTTGGCACCTGAGTCGTTGAACTGGTGCAACATCTCACGTTCTGTGTACAGCGGGTTGGTGTTCACAAGAACCATACCGGCACGTAATACGCCGTATACCGCAATCGGGCACTGCATGATGTTTGGCATTTGCACGGCAACACGGTCGCCTGGCTGCAGGGAGGTGTGGTTTTGCAGGTAAGCTGCAAAGGCCGCACTGTACTCATCTATCTCACGGTAGGTCAGTGTGTAACCAACGCTGGTGAAGGCCTTACGATCGGCGTAGCGCTTGAATGCACTGTCGATCACTTCCACCACTGAATCGTATTCGTTGGTGTTGATGGTATCGGCGATGCCCGGTGCACGTTTGCCGTCCCAATATGACGCATCCATTGATGATTCCCCCATTACAAGTTCATTTTGACCCCGCACTATGGACTAAACGCCATTTGAGCGGAAGTGATATTCGTGACATGATTTTAGTCATTTCTCGCCACGCACTATACCAGAGTTCTGCTCTGGGCACAGTACAACGCTAGTCAGGCCGCAACACAAAAGGTTGATGATGAACAGCAAGGATAAAGGCTCCGTTCACCCACTATTCGCCAATGAATATTTGCTGCCTTTGGTGGAGTTGCTGAGCCGCAACGGCATCACACCGGCGCAACTTGCCCGTGGTACACACATTCCCCCACGATTGCTGCAACAGCCGGGCACGCACATCAGCGTGCGTGATTACGACCAGATCATTCGCAATGCTTATGAATTCAGCAACGACCCTCTGTTAGGGTTTGAGCACGGGCGACGCATGAGCATCGCCAGTCATGGATTTCTCGGTTTTGCCATGATGGCGAGTGAAACGTTAGGAGAAGGCTTGTCTCTAGCGGTCCGCTACGCGGGTACCCGTACCAGTCTGGCGCAGATTCGCTTCTTGCAGGATAAGCACCTCTGTACCTTGCAGATATTGCGTTCAACCGCCCTGCCGGACACCTATCCCTTTATTGCTCACAATATCCTCAGTACGTTAGTGACCATTGCGCGCTTTCTGACGCGGGATGACGAACGGCTGTGCCCAACCATACGACTGATTGAGCCAGCCCAGTGTCCCGTCGCGCATTACCAACAGCTACTGGATTGCCCGATTGAGTTCGGCCAAGAGCACTACGAATTGTGTTTTCCCAAGGAGGCACTGGCGCTGGAAGTCTCCACGGCCAACAGTGTTGCGCGCCACAATGCCGAGCAGGAATGTGAGAAATTACTGGCCGAGGCCCCGGGTGATCATATTGATCTGGCGTCTCGGGTTCGGGCCCTTCTCATCAGTTATGGCAGTGGTCTGCCTCTGCCCGAAGCCGCACAGCGCCTGAGGTTAAGCACTCGATCGCTAAATCGCCAACTGGCTCAGCTGAACACCAGTTACCGTAAAATGGTGGAAGAAGTCCGGCGCGAACAGAGCTGCCAGATGCTGGAAAACTCGTCGATGAAAATCGAGGACATTGCTCATGAGCTGGGCTACACAGACCCGTCCAATTTTGTCCGTGCGTTCCGTAAATGGATGGGAATTACCCCACTTCATTACAGAAAACTGACCAAACATGTGTCCTGATTCACAGTATTATGAAACAAAGTTTCACAACACCTGTATACAAACGGTAACATTCAGGCGTTGAATGTCTAAGCCATCTGGCGGACTGGTCGACCAGTCAGACACCACTTACAAGAAGAATAAAAGATCATGTCGAACGTGCACTTTCCTCCCGGTCAGCGACCGGTGTATCAGGAACTCTCAAAAGAAGTGAACCACTTCTTCAAAGAGACCAACCAATCCAAAGCCGGTGATGATCGCCTGCATCGCAAAGCCATGATCATTGCGGCCATGTACGTCGGCAGCTATCTGGCCATCTACGCATTACCGGGTGCCTGGCAACTTCTGGCCTGGGCACTTCATGGTGTCGCTACCGCACTGGTGGGCTACAACATCATGCACGATGGCGCCCACGAATCGTTCAGCAGTTCACGCCGCACCAATCGCCTGATGGCCCTAACCTTCAACCTGATTGGCAGTAATCGCTACTACTGGGCACAAAAGCACAACCGCAGCCATCATGCCTTTACCAA
>JAYYHP010000278.1:0-7232 GCA_036148335.1 Pseudomonadota bacterium | reverse complement strand
ACGCTTGTACGTGTGGGCGTAGCGTTTGTACATCACGATGGCATTGGCATCGTCTTCGGCTTTTTCAAAATACTCTGCCGACTGAAACGCTGCGATACGCTTCTCTTCGTCGTTGCTGCCTTTATCGGAGATACTTTTCAGCTCAAATGCCGCCTTGCGCCACTCTTCCTGACCTTCGTAAGCAATGATCAACTTACTGCGAATGTCGTTTTTAAATTTACTGTTCGGGTGATTCTCACGAAACGCCAGCAAGACTTCTTCCGCTCGAACAAAGTCTTCCTGCTGCATTAAGAGGGTCGCGGCATCGTACTCCGCGTTCTCGCGCAGATCGCTTTCAGGGACGACTTCCGCCAGACGCAACCACTGCGACACGGCCTCTTCTGGGTCAGATTCACGAGCAGCCTCACCCTGTTTGTAGATGGCTGCGGCTGCTTTCTGACGCAACTCTGAGGTTTCACGTCGCGACAACTTGGCATAGGTCGACGCCGCTAACAGAGCCGACTCTGCCTCAGCAAACTCACCCAGCTCAAATGCAGAATGCCCCTGAACCAGAGAGGCACCGTAAGCGTACCGTGGTGGTAACTCAACACCACTGTCCTGCGCTAAACGCGCTGTCGACAAGGCTTGCTCGTAGTACTTATCGCCCAACAGCATTTCGGCCGTATTCACCAGCACCGTGCCGCGGCGCTCATCGTTCGGAAACTCGAGAACAAAACGCTTCGCACTGGCCACCGTCAGCTGACGCCAGCGCAGTGCATCGTCTTTTTCTGGGCGATGCTTGTTGTAAGCCAGCAAAGCGGCGTAACCCGCTTCTGCTGCATTTTCATAAAACGGATATTGATACGCCACGATCTCGTAGTTGTTACGGGCATCGTCGTAGTTTTCCAGCTCATAAGACAATTCAGCCAGCAGGAAGTGCGCCTTCACCGTATCCGGTGCGCTCGGGAAACTGCGAATGTATTCCCGATACCAGGTGGACGCGTCTTCGTAGCGTTCACGCTTGTCATTGCGATTCTTGGCGCTCTGCCCCCAAGCATGAGAGAAAGTCGCCAGATCCCAGATGTAATCACCCAGCGCTACGGTAATTAAGGTACGAACATCTTCGCCGTGAGAGTTCCAGTAATCCGAGCCCACACCAAAGCGCTCGATAAAGATGCGTTTGTGCTTACGACGCAGAGTCGGATAACCCGCGTTTTCGTAACCAGAAATCAGGCGTCGATAATACAGGGGCGCGCGATCATCGTTTGGATAGCGATCAACAAAGGCACGTAGGGTTGAGGCGGAACTTTTGTAGTATTTCTTTTCGTAATACTGGTTTGAAAGCTCTGCGTACAAACGATACTCGTAATAGCGCGCACCGTGCTTATCGTAGAAAGCCGCGATCTGATTCCAGTCACCCTGATAATCAAAAATAATCGCCATGATGCGCAGTGTATCGTTGAGGATTTCAAACGGCGTCCCTTCCGCCGCTTGCAGCGCATCGTCATCTTCGAAGTGCTCATCAATCATGGCGGTGTACGCCAGCAAAGCCTCTTCCAGACGATCCTGCTTAAACAACGACCAACCCAGCAGATACTGAGCGTCCATGTAGTAAGGGTTACCGCCATTGCCAAACTCAATCACACTGGCAAAGCGCGCCTCCGCCGCTTCAAAGTCGCTGACGTTGTAGAGCATGCGACCCAAACGGAACTGCGACTCCAGATAGTAAATCGATTCCGGGTAGCGCTCGGTCAGTTCTTCCAGTACCGCAATGGCCTGATTCGGGCGCAGTGCCAACGAGTAGGCTTTGGCCAGCTGATAGTAAATTGCATCGTTATCGATGCGATCCGGATACCTGCGGATCAGATCTTCGTAGTCTTTGATGGAGGCTTCGGCCATTTCGCGATCTTCTTCGATCACGGAATCGACGTTATCCCCCATTTCTTCCAGTCGGATTTCATCCCACTGCAGCTTAAGGCCAGCGATACGGTGTGCAACACGCACGCGCATTTCTGGATCAGTAGCGACTTCTAAGTACGCCTGATAACTGCGAATCACATCGCGATGATCCACACCCAAGGCCTCGTCCGACGCGGTACGCACGGTCAAGGTACCGATATCCGCCAACGTCAGCCGTTCATTTTTACGGTCAAGCCAGCTACAACCGCTGACCAGCGACACCACCAACAAAGCAATAAGTGTGCGCAAGATCATTCGCCCACCTCACTGCTGACGGCCGCGTCAGAATCAGGGCTAACAGCCGACTCCATTGTGTTGCCAAGTTCCTGTTCAGACTCCGGTCCGGATTCTGATTCCTCTGCTTTTTTCGGTGCAGGCTTGGCTGCCGGCGTTTCCGGCTCACCGTCATAGTCGTCGTCACCGAAGTTTTTCTGCAACGAGTCATCGTAAAGACGCGCCAACGCCAGGCGAGTCTGCGCCAGATACAGCGTCAGCCGCTCATCCAATTCCGTCAGGTGCGTCTCTGCCAGCGTGGTCAGGTGCGCTTCCTGAGCGGTTTGTAATTCAGCAACCCGCGCCTGCGCCTCAACAATACGTCCCCGAATCGCCGTTACCTGCTCAGGAAAACCGCGCCAGGTACTGTCGGCCCACATCAGTGAGGTCCGGGTATTTTCCAGCTGTTTAAATAGCTGGTCGGTCTCACTGCGCAGGATCATATGATCGCGTTCGGTATCCCATTTACGCTGAGGCTGATGCTCGTAGATTTCCCACAACTGCAGGCCGCGCATCCTGCGCCAACGCTCTTTGTAAGGCCACAACTCGCGCGTCGGCGTGGCTACTTTTTGCAAATAGGTCACCGCAGGTACGACACTACGCAGACGTTCAATACGTGCTTCGTCCGCACTGGAGGCGTAGGCAAATACCTTTTCATCTTCATCAAGCAAACGGTCCTGCACCGACAGGATTCCCCGCAGCACGTCCATTTGTTTGTCCTCGAGGGCGTCCAGCACAGCTTCGCCGCCCAGAGATGCCAGATGCTCACGTCGCTCAACCAATACCTGCTCCCACAGTGCCATATCACGAGCGGCACGTGTCAGATCCGCTTGAATACGGTCCAGGTCGTGCAGTACGGCCAGCTCAATAACGAACACCTCATCATCGAGCAGCCCCTGAGCAAAGCGAGTGACCTGACTGTCCGGCAAATCCGACAAGGCCTGACGCTGCCAACCCCAGTTCTCCGTGGCGTTGTCATTGCGCCACTCACCTAACCACTCACCTAAGCTTGCTTGTTGGTTGACCGTCTTTAGCTCATCAACCATGACCGACAAGCTATCTTCAATACGCTCGTACGCCAGTACGGCCTGATTGACCGCATCAATCAGCTCAAGCGTGTGCGGCACGGCAAGGTAGGACTCCACCACTGCTGGGTGATATTCGTCGTACATGCGTTGCAGAATACGCCAGGGCTGGATGGCATCTTCGTAGCGCCATTCGGCGAGCAGGTTCCAACCATAGTGCAGCAGGGCTGGCGGAGAAAAGACGGACTCCAGGGTCACGTCGCGGAAGTAACGATTGGCCATGGCGTGTTTTTCACGCTCCATGGCGGCAATGCCAGAGATCAGCAGAATACGATCACGTAAGGCGACGCCTTCGTCCGTATCCGGCAGGTAGTAAATGGCTTCATCAACGGTGGCTTCAAGCACCCGGCTTTTGTAGTTTTGGCGGATCATCGCCAGAATCAGGTTGTAACGAGCGTATCCCGCCCAGATACTTTTATCGCGCAGCCCCGACATTGCGTCTCGTGCTTCATCCACACGATCCTGTTCACTAATGCTGCCAACCAGAATGGCACGCAACTCCTGATCGTGACGACCACTCACCGCAGGCACCGCACTCAGTGCATTGCGAGCGCTCTGCTCTGCTCGCTCATACTCACCGGAACTGAACAAACGTTGCGCCAAGAAGTACCAGGCATCCCCCGACGCCATTCCGCCGCGCTGGAATACGTCGTAGAAAATGGATTCAGCTTCGTCCTCGAGACCGAGCGACAGATACACTGCCGCGCGCATCACATCGGCTTCCAACTCGGGAGCACCTTCTGCGCCAATCAAGGTCTGCCAGGCATTCAGATAATACAAAGTGCGATAGTAATCGCCGGTCAGGTAGGTGTAATAGAAGTTACCGCGCAACAGGCGCTGCTCGGCATCGTCTGCCACGCCGAGTTCTTCAAGATCAAAATCAAGCGCGTCGGTTTCACCGCCGCCGCCGACTCCAGAGTTGGCCCCAGAATTAGCCGTAGAGCTGGAGTCGGAGCCATCCGCCGCGTCGTCAGACGAGGATGCAGCCCCCTGCCCGCTGACTTGAGAGGCTGCCTCAAACGCCGACTTAAGCGTGTATTCCGGTTCTGCCCATGCCGAGAGCGGCAACAGCAGCAGTAGTAAAATCAGGCGCATCTGGTTACCAGTACTTCAATTCCACCCGAGCACTTTGCAATTCTTCATAATCCACGATCAGAAACTCGGTAATCAGTGGCTTACTCGTCTTAGTGACGCTTTCGGTAATGCTCAACTCCCGCCCCTGGCCAAGGTGATCAACGCCGCGAACGATCAAGGTCACATCGTGCTTGCCCGGAGCCAGATTCAGATCACCCAGAGGCTGCACCGCCCCCATGCGTAAGGCTTTGACCTGACGTTCAGTGTATAAATGCTGAATCTCAGCCTGACCATCGACACTCAGCTCCACGGACAGCGGCTCGAAATATTCACCGTGGTTCAGCGTGATATGAAACGCGGCACGTGTCGTTGCTGGGCTAAGCAGCTGGCGCTCCAGCTCATAGAGATCGCGATTAAGATCCAGCACCGCATTCTTCACCGACATCACATCTTCGCGAATCGCGGCATCTTCCGCATGAACCAGACTGGCCATGAATACGCCAACCAATACCAACAATCTCATGAATTACTCCGATAACTGATAGTCACGCCCCTGGGAGATCCAGCGCATAACCACCTGTTCTGTTTCTTTGTAGTTGTCTTTCAAATCACCGGTAATCAGGTGATCCAGCCGACCGTCCGCATTGATCAGCATCACTGCCGGACGATCCTCAAATAACCAGCTCTGACGCCACTTCTGATCGTACTCAAGCACGGGAAGTCGCATTTTGGGTGGCCGGTCATCGCCGCGTGGCGTCCACACAAACCAGCCTTTCATGCCCTCAAGGGCCATACTTTCTGCCAATAACTGATACCGTACCAGACGCTCTGAGCATTCATCACAACGCCCCAGCCAGATCAGCATCAGAAAAGAACCGCGCGCCTCGGCCAGACGCTGACCAAACCCGTTAGTGGCTGGCATGGTAAAGTCCGGCACCATATCACCGGGTTTCAGGGCGGCGGCGCGCTCATCCCCTGCTGAAGCGATCACTGAAAAGCTGCTTAAAAACAGCACCAGCATCACCGCCATCCAGCGGCTGACAATCCCCATCAGTACCACAGCCCCAGAGAAATATCCCACTGCGTACCGGCGTCCGAATCGATGCCTGCCAGACGCTCGTCGGTCAGCAGAAATTCACGAACCCCCAGTGAGGTCCAGACCCGTTCACCATGAAACTGCACAGACATCCCCAGAGAGCCGTACTGCCCACTGGTATCACCGGAATATTGTTCACCTACGGTTGCTTCCACCGCCAGCGTCCAGGGCAAGACCCGAACGCCGGACGTGCTGGCCGTCCCTTGCAATAGCGCGTAACCCGCACCAAATGAGAAACGTAACAACTCCTCGTCGTCACTGCGAACTTCCTCACCGTCCTGAAATACAGCGCGAGTGCTGAACAGGCCCATCTGCAATTCACCCAGCAGATACCATTTCTCGCCGCCAAAATGGCGCAGCGAAAACATCATTGAAGGTTGTGAATCATTGTTCGTCGTCAGGGTGTTGGCAAAACCGGCACCAAACATTCCACGCTGAACGTCGGTTTCCTGCAAGCTGTCCAGGCCGTTACCTTGTACGTTCGGGCGATAAACCTCTGCATGAACGCCCGCGGATGCGACCATCAACCCGGCAATGGCGCAGAGTCGCCAGTGGGTTACCGTCATAATCGAATTCTCCAGAATACCGAGGCCAGTGGTTGCAGGGTCATATCGTCGTCAGCCGTCACCGACGCCTCAACCCGAGCACCAACCTCAAAATACCGTTCGGCGTGCCAGCTGGTTTCTACACCGCCACCCAACAACCACACCGGATTGTCATCCAAATCACGCCAACGATTGTTATCTTGTTGTTCCAACCCTGCCCCTGCGGTAATTAACCAGGACACTGACAGCGACTCTGTGGGTTGTGCCAGCGGCATGATCAGGCTGACATCCAGCTGCGACCAGGCACTGTCAGACTCTGGGCCGCGTGCCGCACGAAGCTGTAGATAGTGGTCAGCGAGAGGCATATGCAGGCCAACCGAATAGGCGCCTTCAAGGTAGCCGGCCAAACCCAGCTTAATACGCCCGGGGCGAGCGTCATTGGCGAGCTTCCACATTTCATCACGGGGAAACGTCGCCAACAAATGCAGATCGTCGACGTGCAGCCAGCCGCGGCTACGACCATCGGTTACTTTCACCCAGCTACCGCGACGATAAATGACGTCAAGTTCACGTTTTTCGGTGACTTCATAAACCACAGGAAAGGTCGAAGATGGACCACTACGCAGACCAATATAGGTTTGTGCAGAGGCAGACAGTGACAGCACACCGAGGCTCAGTGTGATCAGGATGGCATGGTGAGATCTGCCCCAGAATTGCATCAATGGACGCCCTGTTATCGTTATTATTGAGGCCATGATGTTATTTACTCAAAAATCGCATGGCCTCTTCCAGACCCGACAGGGTCATTGGATACATCTTATCTTTTACTAACGTTCGGATCGCCCCAAGCGACCCGCCCGATCCCCAATGGTTTTCAGGCGCTGGATTTAACCAGACCAACTTATCAAAATGATTGGCCATGCGTTCCATCCACACCGCGCCGGCTTCTTCATTCCAGTGTTCAACACTGCCGCCTGGGTGCGTTACTTCGTAGGGGGCCATCATGGCATCACCAACGAAAATGACACGGTAATCCTGTCCATATTTACGCAAAATGTCCCAGGTTTCTGTGCGCTCGTTCATACGACGCACATTATTCTTCCAGACAGACTCGTATAAGCAGTTGTGGAAATAAAACGTTTCCATGTGCTTGAACTCGGTGCGTGCCGCAGAAAACAACTCTTCACAAACACGCACGTGCGGGTCCATGGAGCCACCCAC
>JAYYHP010000277.1:0-3288 GCA_036148335.1 Pseudomonadota bacterium | reverse complement strand
CGCGTCAAATAGAAAGCAGGACAGACTTTTTAGTGACAGCCTGTAACTGGCCGGCCCTGACTTTCATGAACGATCGGTCAATTTAACGAAACGGATCAAACGGCGAGTCTTGGCTAGAACATCTATGCTTAAACTTCTATGACGAAACGTAAGTCCTAACGAACGATCTCAAACCGGCCAGAGTCACTATTCCACGACAAGATCATCGCAAGCCTGAGCCAGCGTTACGTCCAGTTCGGTAACGCCTCCGGCATCATGAGTCGTCCACAGCAGTGCCACGCGGCCCCAACTGATGGTTATCTGTGGGTGATGATTATGGGACTCTGCCAAGGCCGCGACGTGAGTGGCAAAGGTAAACGCGCCTGCGAAATCTGCGAATTGATACACCTTGGTGAGCGCGTCCGGCTGAGTTTGCCAGCGCCAGTCGGGCAGTCGCTTTGCCGCGGCCACTTGAGTCAGTGTCGTCATATTCATCTCGGGCATCGTGCCTCCCCAGATTGAGTGTATACAGAAATAGTCGGGCTCAGGCTTCTGGCCAAATGATCCACAGGTGCACATCATAAATAGAAAAAGCGTTCGGTAGCGTTGAGCGTATGTAAACGACAGGCACAAAAAAAGGCGCGAACGCCCTTTTTTGTTTGATCGGTAAATCACGGGGGGCGGACAAAGCCCGCACCGCTCGTTTGTATTTACAGCTCTTTCGCCTGAATACGCGCCGCCCATTCAATTGGGCCGGTGTTGTGTACCGATTCGCCTTTGCTGTCGACGGCTACCGTCACTGGCATATCTTCCACTTCAAACTCGTAAATGGCTTCCATACCCAGGTCGTCAAAGCCAACGACTTTCGCGCCTTTAATCGCCTGAGACACCAGGTAAGCTGCACCACCTACCGCCATCAGGTAAACCGCTTCGTTGTCGCGAATCGCATCGATCGCCATCGGACCACGTTCCGCTTTACCGATCATACCCAACAAGCCGGTCTCTTCGAGCACCGTGCGGGTGAATTTATCCATACGCGTGGCGGTGGTCGGGCCAGCAGGACCTACCACTTCTTCACGAACTGGATCGACCGGGCCTACGTAGTAAATAAAGCGGCCTTTCAGATCCACTGGCAGTTCTTCGCCTTTGGAAATCATGTCGACCATGCGCTTGTGCGCCGCATCACGGCCTGTCAACATTTTGCCTGACAACAATACGGTTTCGCCTGGCTGCCAATCTTTAACGTCTTCTGGCGTCACGGTATCCAGATTAACGCGACGTACACTGTCACCGACTTCCCAGCTGATTTCCGGCCAGTCTTCCAGCTTCGGCGCTTTCAGTGCCGCCGGGCCTGAGCCATCCAGTGTGAAATGCGTGTGACGCGTCGCCGCACAGTTAGGAATAATCGCCACCGGCTTGTTCGCCGCATGCGTTGGGAAGTCAGCCACCTTGATATCCAATACCGTGGTCAGGCCACCCAGACCCTGTGCACCAATGCCCAGCTTGTTCACCTTCTCGAACAATTCCAGACGCAGTTCTTCCGCACGGGTCTCCGCGCCACGCGCCTGCAGCTCCTGAATATTGACAGGCTCCAGCAGAGCCTCTTTGGCAATCTGCATGGCTTTCTCGGCAGTACCGCCGATACCAATACCCAGCATGCCCGGTGGACACCAGCCAGCACCCATCTTAGGCACTTGCTCCAGTACCCAGTCAACAATGGAATCGGATGGGTTCAACATGGCGAATTTTGATTTTGCTTCAGAGCCGCCGCCCTTCGCTGCCACATGCACGTCCAGAGTGTTACCCGGTACTAACTTCATGTGAATCACAGCAGGGGTGTTGTCTTTGGTGTTAGCACGCTTACCATCGGGATCCGCCAACACAGAGGCACGCAAGACGTTGTCTGGGTGCGTGTAGGCACGACGCACGCCTTCGTTGCACATGTCTTCAACGCTCATGTCGCCGTCGAACTTCACGTCCATACCGATGGTCAGAAAGACCGTCACAATGCCCGTATCCTGACAGATCGGACGCTTACCCATGGCACACATACGTGAGTTAATCAGAATCTGAGCCATGGCATCTTTCGCTGCCTTGGACTCTTCACGCTGATACGCTTCGTGAACCGCGTCGATGAAATCTTTAGGGTGGTAGTACGAAATGTATTGCAGGGCGTCCGCAACGCTCTGAATCAGATCGTCTTGCTTGATGACAGTCATGTGCTCTTCTCTCTCTGAATCGCTTTATCTGGATCGCTTTATCTGGACCATTTTCGACGGGCGAAAAAACGCCCACGGTAAGTGGGCGTTCTGTGGTGAGCTGTATTGTAGCGCAAGGTAGGGGTGGTTAAAACGGCCACCACTCCTCTTCGGTTGAGCGCGGCTTGGCTCGCATACCGTCAGGCGCTTCTGTGTTCTGCTCTTCGATGTAGAAGGTTTGTGGCTCGTCGTCTTGCGCGGCCTCATTCACCGGTGCCGCTTTCTGAGTGGCGATCACGGTTTCTTCTGACGACTCGTCTTCTTCCTCATCGCGCTGCTTCGCATGAATCAGCTCACGACCGTGATGAATCAGACGCGTTTTGTTCATCTCTTTGACCGCCAGATCATGCCCGACCAACTGCAGTGGACCATCGCCTCCTACAGAACCATCGGCATTAATGATCATGTTTTGCGGATCAACTTCCGAGTAGCGCAGGTAGTAAACCTTGCCCGCTTCCACATTCAGACTGAAGTCACTGTACGTGCGGAATACCAGTTCGCCGACGCCCTCAAACCCGAAGATGCCACGGCGTACTTTAAATTCGTATTCGCCAGGTTCCATCTCGTACCAGGTGTAACCGCCACCTTTAAAGTTAAAGAGACGCTCGTCGTTAACATTGAGGCTTGGGGCTTCTACCTCATCCATTGACCACTCAGTGGCTGGACGGTACACGTAGATCAGCGCATGGCGCTCGTAGTCCCAACGGTAACCCACTGACTTGTAGTACTGACCCTTGGGCGCAAAAAGCCACTTAGGGTAAGAACCAAAGTTGTCGAAGGTCGTAATGTGAATGCTGCTGCAGGCGCCCAAAGTGGCAGCCAGTGCGGCGGCAGTTAGAATTCGGATTGCATTTTTTATCATTATTATGGCCCTGTTACCGGCATGATGTCTCCGCCTGTCGGAACATGTTACCCCTGTCACAATTAGTCCATTGTGTCGTTATGTGACCAACTGTACAGAAAGTAAACCAGCGTGCTATATTGCATTCTACACATAATAACAAAAAGAAACAGTCAGAAGGGTAAGCAATATGAAGCGCAGTCTATTTTT
>JAYYHP010000276.1:0-8709 GCA_036148335.1 Pseudomonadota bacterium | reverse complement strand
GCGGTACCGCCAATTTCACCAATCATCACGATGGCTTCGGTGGCTGGGTCTTCCTCGAACATTTTCAGGATATCAATGAAGTTAGAGCCCGGAATCGGATCACCACCGATACCTACACAAGTCGACTGACCAAAACCTTCATCAGTAGTCTGCTTAACAGCTTCATAGGTCAGCGTCCCTGAACGGGATACGACACCGACTTTGCCCGGTAGGTGAATGTGTCCAGGCATGATGCCGATCTTACACTCTCCCGGTGTAATCACACCCGGGCAGTTAGGACCGATCAACTGTACACCCAGCTCGTCACACTTCACTTTCGCATCCAGCATATCCAGCGTCGGGATGCCTTCAGTGATACATACGATCAACTTGATACCGGCATTGGCGGCTTCAAGAATGGAGTCTTTACAGAAAGGCGCAGGAACATAAATCACCGATGCCTCGGCACCCGTTGTTTCGACCGCTTCAGCAACGGTGTTAAACACGGGCAGCCCCAGGTGCTCAGTACCGCCTTTACCCGGGGTCACACCGCCAACCATCTTAGTGCCATAAGCAATCGCCTGCTCAGAGTGGAATGTACCCTGAGAACCAGTAAAGCCCTGACAAATAACCTTGGTATCTTTGTTAATTAAAATACTCATTATTTGCCCTCCGCAGCTTTCACCGCTTGCTCTGCAGCGTCGGTCAGACTGGTTGCTGCGATAATATTTAAGCCGCTGTCGGCCAGTACTTTAGCGCCCAGTTCGGCATTGTTACCTTCAAGACGAACCACAACCGGCACTTTTACACCGACTTCTTTGACCGCACCAATAACACCCTCAGCGATCATGTCACAACGGACGATGCCGCCGAAGATATTGATCAGTACGGCACTGACGTTTTCATCAGAAAGAATGATTTTAAAGGCTTCAACCACGCGCTCTTTGGTCGCGCCGCCGCCCACATCCAGGAAGTTTGCAGGCTGACCACCATGCAGCTTCACGATATCCATGGTACCCATGGCCAGGCCAGCACCATTCACCATGCAGCCGATGTTGCCATCAAGGGCCACATAGTTAAGTTCGAATTTCGCAGCGTGAGCTTCGCGCTCGTCTTCCTGCGAAGGATCATGCATTTCCTGCAAATCTTTGTGACGGTACACCGCATTGCTGTCGATATTAATCTTAGCGTCGAGACAATGCAGATCACCCTCATTGGTAATCACCAGCGGATTAATCTCCAGCAGCGCCAGATCTTTTTCATGGAACAGCTTCGACAGGCCCAGGAAAATCTTCACGAACTGCTGTACTTGCTTGCCTTCAAGGCCCAGCTTGAACGCCAGATCTCGACCCTGGTATGGCTGAGCGCCAACTAAGGGATCAATTTCGGCTTTCAGAATTTTTTCAGGGGTTTCTTCAGCGACCTTCTCGATCTCCACACCGCCTTCGGTGGACGCCATAAACACAACGCGACGTGACGCTCGATCAACCACCGCGCCAAGGTAGAGTTCCTGATCGATGTCAGTGCAGGATTCAACCAGAATGCGTGATACCGGCTGACCGTTGGCGTCTGTCTGGTAGGTCACCAGGTTTTTACCCAGCCAGTTTTCAGCAAACGCCTTGATCTCATCTTTTGAGCTGACCAGCTTCACACCGCCGGCCTTTCCGCGGCCACCTGCATGGACCTGGGCTTTTACTACCCAACGGTCACCGCCGATGGTATCGGCTGCTGCCGCCGCTTCTTCTGCAGTTTTGGCTGCCACCCCTTTCGAGACGGGCAAGCCATACTGCGCGAACAACTGCTTACCTTGATATTCATGTAGGTTCATCGCTTGTGTCCTGTTTTGACTTGGTTTGCTTCTGAATGCTTAAGAGTAGGTAATAGACGGTTATCCATAAGGGCAGATTTAACTCCCTAACCTCTCTTTTATGTCAGTTTAGACATTAAGTTATAAAGCCACAAAAAAAAGGCCCGGTAAACCGGGCCTTAGTCGTACTTACTTCGCTTTGGGCTTGCGATTCGCTTTATGAATCGCGGCGTTGTTAACCGCCAGGGCCGCTTCGTGCACCGCCTCCGATATGGTTGGGTGCGCAAACACCATCATACCGACGTCCTCAGCGCTGGAGCCAAACTCCATGGCCACGACAAGTTGCTGGCAAAGATCGCCCGCATTCGGACCAATCACGCTGGCACCGAGAATACGGTCGGTTTCAGCGTCCGCAACAATCTTAACAAAGCCGTCGGTGTCAGCCGCCGCCATGGCACGACCGTTCGCGGCGAACGGGAACATGCCCACGTTGTACTTTTCACCGGCTGCTTTCAGCTGATCTTCGGTTTTACCTACCCAGGCGATTTCTGGGTGAGTGTAAATCACAGAAGGAATGCAATCGTAGTTCAGCTGAGCTTTGTGGCCAGCGATGCGCTCTGCCACCATCACGCCCTCTTCTGACGCTTTGTGCGCCAGCATTGGACCACGGACCACGTCACCAATTGCCCAAACACCCGGGTTGTCCGTGCGACAGGTTTCGTCAACGTGGATAAAGCCGCGCTCGTCGAGGTTCACACCGCAGTCACCGGACAGCAGACCTTCAGTATAAGGACGACGGCCAACGGCAACGATCAGCTTGTCGAACTCTTCAGACTTCTCGCCTTCGCTGTCCTGGTAGGTCACCGTTACTTTCTTGCGCTTCACTTCAGTGCCCGTCACACGAGCACCCACGCGGATGTCCATGCCCTGCTTACCGAACAGTTTCTTCGCTTCTTTCGCAACGGTCTGGTCAACCAGATGCAAGAAGTTATCCTGTGCCTCAAGCACAGTGACCTCAGAGCCCAGACGTCCCCAAACGGAACCCAGCTCAAGACCAATCACACCGGCACCAATCACACCGAGACGCTTAGGTACTTTAGTGAATTCCAATGCACCCGTAGAGTCCACGATCACATCGTCTTCCAGCGGTGCTGGCGGAATTTCAACGGGTACAGAGCCTGTTGCAATGATCACGTTACCCGCTTCGAATACTTCAGTGTTGCCACTGTGATCAGTAAATTCTACTTGCTTATTGGCAAGCAACTTACCAGTACCTTCAAAAGAAGTAACACCGTTGGCTTTGAACAGTGTGGCCACGCCCATGGTCAGATTTTTTACGATCTGATCTTTGCGAGCGAGCATCTTTTCAACGTCCATCGAGACCTTGCCGGTCGAAATACCGTGCAACTCAAACTTCTCGTGGGCTTCTTCGTACTTGTGGGAGCTGTCCAGAAGCGCCTTGGATGGGATACAACCCACATTCAGACAAGTACCGCCCAGTACAGGCTTACCTTCCGGGTTAATCCACTTTTCAATACACGCGGTTTTCAGACCCAGCTGCGCACAGCGGATCGCCGCTACATAACCGCCCGGGCCACCACCGATTACAACAACATCAAATTGCTTACTCATATTCTTTCCTTAACTCGTTCCGGGGCGATCAGATATCCAACAGCAGACGTGCTGGATCTTCCAGAAGCTCTTTAATGGTCACCAGGAACTGAACCGCTTCTTTGCCATCGATCATACGGTGATCGTATGACAGAGCAAGGTACATCATCGGCAGAATCTCAACCTGACCGTTCACCGCCATTGGGCGTTCCTGAATCTTGTGCATACCAAGGATAGCCGTTTGTGGCGGATTCAGGATTGGCGTCGACATCAGCGAGCCGAAGATGCCACCGTTGGTGATGGTGAAGGTGCCGCCCTGCATGTCGTTGATACCCAGCTTACCTTCGCGACCGCGCTTACCGAAGTCGGCAATGGTGCTTTCGATCTCAGCGAGGCCCATGCTGTCAGTATCACGCAGTACTGGCACAACCAGACCACGATCGGTTGATACCGCAACACCTACGTCCTGATAGCCATGGTAAACCATGTCATTGCCATCGATAGAGGCGTTGACCGCTGGGAAGCGCTTCAGTGCTTCGGTTGCAGCCTTCACGAAGAAGGACATAAAGCCCAGCTTCACGCCATGAACGTTAACGAAGTCATCTTTGTACTTCTTCCGCAGTTCCATCACCGGCTTCATGTTCACTTCGTTGTACGTCGTCAACATGGCAGCGTTCTGCTGAGCTTCTACCAGGCGACGCGCGATTGTGGCGCGCAGACGGGTCATCGGCACACGCTTCTCAATACGTTCGCCCTGCTCAACCATAGGTGCACTGCCAGCCGTGGCTGCCGCGGGTGCAGCTGGAGCCGCAGCTGGAGCTGAAGATGCTGGCGCTGCTGCCGGAGCTGGCGCCGAGCCACCTTTGAGGTGATTCAGTACGTCTTCTTTCGTAACACGACCGTCTTTACCAGTCGCGGCGATGTCTGATGGGCTGATGCCGTTTTCATCGACCAACTTACGCGCCGCTGGACTCATGATCACGTCAGACGCTTCTGCTGGCGCGGCTTCAGCTTCAGCGGCTGGTGCCGCTGCAGCCGGTGCATCTGCCACGGCGCCTTCGGTAAAGATCGCCAGAACTTCATCGCTCAGTACGACGTCGCCTTCTTCTTTCTTCACATCGGTCAGGGTACCGTCCGCGGGAGCAACCACTTCCAGAACGACTTTGTCCGTTTCGATATCGACGATCAGCTCATCACGCTGCACAGGTTCGCCCGGCTTTTTGTGCCAAGTAGCCACCGTGCCGTCGGCAACGGATTCAGGAAAGGTGGGTGCCTTAATTTCGATGCTCATTCGTTATTCCTTAGAATTCCTGCGATGTATCAGCCCTGGAGATCCAGAGCGTCACGAATTAAATTTTCCTGCTGCTCAAGGTGCAGCGCCATGTAACCAGCCGCTGGAGACGCGGAGTGATCCCGCCCTGCATACTCCAGGTGCCATTTCGGATTGAGTTCCTGCGCCACTTTGCGCATGTGGTGCTGGCTGCTGTACCAGGCACCCATATTCATAGGCTCTTCCTGAACCCAGTAAACTTCTTTAGCACCTTTGTAAGGTTCGAGAATCTTCGAAAGGTACTTATGCGGGAACGGATACAGTTGTTCAATACGCACAATGGCAATGTCATCGATCTCTTCGGCGCGACGGCGCTCAAGTAAATCGTAGTACACCTTGCCAGAACACATCAGGATACGACGCACCTTCTTAGGGTTGATGTCGTCAATTTCATCCAAAACGGTGCGGAAACGTCCCTCAGACAGTTCCTCCAGTGTGCTGGTTGCCAGCTTGTGACGCAGCAGCGACTTAGGAGACATCACAACCAGCGGCTTACGCAGCGGGCGGATCGCCTGACGACGCAACATGTGGAAAACCTGAGCCGGCGTCGATGGGACAACAATCTGCACGTTGTGTTCAGCACACAGCTGCAAATAGCGCTCCAGGCGCGCCGATGAGTGCTCAGGACCCTGGCCTTCATAGCCATGAGGCAACAGCATGGTCAGACCGCACAAACGTCCCCACTTGTGCTCACCTGAAGAAATAAACTGGTCAAAGACCACCTGAGCACCGTTAGCAAAATCACCAAACTGCGCTTCCCAGATCACCAGCGTACCCGGTGTGGTGGTTGCATAACCGTATTCAAAGGCCAGCACCGCTTCTTCTGACAGTAGCGAGTCGTGAATATCAAACTTAGGCTGACCTTCTTTAATGTGCTGTAAAGGCACGTGCAAGCTGGCGTCTTTCTGGTTGTGCAGAACCGCATGACGGTGAGAGAAGGTACCACGACCTACGTCCTGACCTGTCAGGCGCACCGCATGACCCTGCTCCAGCAAGGTCGCGTACGCCATGGTTTCAGCAAAGCCCCAGTTGATTGGCAAGGCACCCGCCGCCATCTTGCGACGGTCTTCGAGAATTTTGCCAACCTGACGCTGAACCGCAAAGCCATCAGGAACGTCCTGAAGGTTCGTTGCCAGCTCTTGTAGGGCTTTCAGGTCGTAACCTGTGTCTGCTTTCGTCGTCCAGGTATGTCCAAGATAGGGTGACCAGTCGACAAACAATTCTTTGTTTGGCTCTTTGACCAGTGACTTCACTACGTGCAAGCCGTTATCCAGAGCCAGTCGGTATTCTTCTTCCAGCTGCTTGCTGACTTCTTCAGTCAACACACCTTCTTCAATCAAGCGCTGAGCGTACAGAGTACGGGTCGTTGGGTGCGTCTTGATTTTGGAATACATCAGTGGCTGTGTGCCTGATGGCTCGTCCGCTTCGTTGTGACCGCGGCGGCGGTAACACACCAGATCAATCACAACGTCTTTACGGAACTCGTTGCGGTAATCAACTGCCAGCTGAGTCACAAACAGTACCGCTTCCGGATCATCACCGTTAACGTGCAGAATCGGCGCTTCAACCATTTTCGCAACGTCGGTGCAGTATTCCGTGGAACGGGTGTCTTCACGCTTCGATGTCGTAAAGCCCACCTGGTTGTTAATTACGATGTGGATCGTGCCGCCCGTTTTGTAAGCTCGGGTCTGAGACATCTGGAAGGTTTCCATGACCACGCCCTGACCGGCAAACGCAGAGTCACCATGGATACTGACAGGCACCACGGTTTCACCAATCGGATCCTGACGACGATCCTGACGAGCACGTACAGAACCCTCAACTACCGGAGATACGATTTCGAGGTGAGATGGGTTAAACGCCAGTGCCATGTGCACTTCGCCACCTGGGGTCATCACGTTGGATGAGAAGCCCTGGTGGTACTTCACGTCACCGTGAGAGACGTACTCAGCTTTACCGTCGAATTCGTCGAACAGATCAGAGGTCTTCTTGCCCAGGGTATTAATCAGGGTATTGAGGCGGCCACGGTGCGCCATACCAATCACAATTTCTTTGGCACCGTAGGTACCGCTGCGCTGGATCAGTTCATCCATCAGCGGGATCAGAGATTCACCACCCTCCAGGCCAAAACGCTTCACACCCGGATAACGGGAGCCAAGGTATTTTTCCGGGCCTTCCGCTGCCGTCAGACGCTCCAGCAGGTGTAGCTTAATTTCGTCACCGTACTTAGGATGGGCGCGGACACTTTCAAGGCGCTGTTGGAACCAACGCTGTTCGGCAGTATTCACAATATGCATGTACTCAGAACCCACCGTACCGCAGTAGGTCGTTTCGAGTGCATCAATAATTTCTTTGAGTGTTGCTTCGTTCTGGCCAACAAACAAGTTGCCAGTCTGGAACACGATATCGAGATCTGAACGGGTTAACCCATGAAAATGCAAATCCAGATCTGGAACGGTTTCACGCACCATCAGCGCCAGTGGATCCAGCTTCGCATGCTGATGACCACGGCCACGATAGGCATTGATTAACTGAAGGACTTTTACCTGCTTACGCTCATGTTCTGAGCTGACCGGAGCGGACGTCGTTGGGCGGGCGCGGCGCTGGTTTTTTGAAATAAGAAGGAACTGATCCCGAATGGGCTTGTGTGGGGTGTCAACGGTATTGGTATCGTCGACGCGAGGTAGTTTGTCAAAGTAATTACGCCATTCTTCCGGCACTTCGTTGGGATCGCGGAGATAAGTTTCGAACAACTCCTCGATATAAGCAACATTGCCCCCCGCCAGCTGCGAAGTGCTCCATAGTTGCTCCATTGTCAGTTCGTGCATGTACGACCACCCTATTCAATAACTGAACGAGGGAGTGTCACCCACAGAGTTTTGAGCACCGACTCTAGCGCATGGCGTTACAGAGGGTCGACCGGATAGATCGCAAGGCCTCTGAGGTGACCGGGGGATGCCCCGTTCCCTCAATTTACAAACTAGCTTAGTCAACAATAGAACTTTTTGGGTTCCATTGTTGAAAAATTGTTAACGTAAGCGGGCTGTGTGTCCAGCCCGACTTACGTCTCATACCACCGGTCGGACAGTGGTATCCGCGTTATACCTGCTGAGTGAGCAGCATGCTACGGATGTGACCAATGGCGCGGGTCGGATTGAGACCTTTCGGACACACATTGACACAGTTCATGATGCCACGGCAACGGAAAACTGAGAATGGGTCGCTCAAACCGGCCAATCGCTCGTCCGTCGCAGTGTCACGGCTATCCGCCAGGAAGCGGTAAGCCTGCAGCAGGCCCGCTGGACCTACAAACTTATCAGGGTTCCACCAGAACGATGGGCAAGACGTTGAACAACATGCACACAGGATACACTCGTAGAGGCCATCCAGTTTCGCACGCTCTTCCTGAGTCTGCAGACGCTCAATGGCAGGTGCCGGCGTATTGTTCTGCAGGAACGGCTTGATCTTCTCGTACTGTTTGTAGAACAGTGACATATCGATCACCAGGTCACGGATCACTGGCATACCAGGCAGCGGACGCAGCACCAGCTTGTCCATTTTGCCGTTGGTTGCTTCAGAGATCGGCGTAATACACGCCAGACCGTTCTTACCATTAATGTTCATACCGTCAGAGCCACAAACACCCTCACGGCAAGAACGACGGTAAGCTACCGATACGTCTTGTTCTTTGCACAGGTGCAGAACATCCAGAACCATCAGGTCTTTGCCACCTGGAATGGTAATGTCGTAATCCTGCATGTACGGCGCTTCGTCCTTCTCAGGGTTGAAACGATAAATACTTACCAACATATCAACTCCCCCCTCTTAATAGGTACGGACTTTCGGTGGGAAGGCCTCGACAGTCTTAGGCGCGAAGTTAACTGCACGCTTGCCGATTGTCTTGGTCTCCGGGAAGTACAATGAGTGGCACAGCCAGTTCTCATCGTCACGTTCTGTGTAGTCATTACGGGCATGTGCACCG
>JAYYHP010000275.1:0-3004 GCA_036148335.1 Pseudomonadota bacterium | reverse complement strand
AGGGTTGGCGTTGTAAGCGTCGTTTAATAAGGTCTCACCGCGACGACCGGCACAGGCCTGTAAGCGTCCAGCTACCGGACGAGCAGATTCAAGACCAGTCACGATTGCTGATTGAGATAGGTTTAAGGCTTGAGCCGCGGCAATCACAGCCAGCGCATTACGGACGTTGTGACGCCCCGGTAACGCCAGCGAAATATCAGCGGTGAACTCCGGAGAAACACAGGTAAAACGACAACCGGAGACGGTCTCTTCGATATTAATCGCACGCACATCGGCCGTGTCTGAAAAACCGAAGGTGGTGATGCGACGCTGACCTGCCCGTGCTTGCCACTGCGGGAAATACACATCGTCAACATTAAGAATCACCGTGCCATTGAGGTCGGTGCAATCAATAATCTCGCCTTTGGTACGCGCAATATTATCGACCGAACCAAAGCCCTCAAGGTGTGCCGGAACTACGTTGGTCAAAATACCGACCTGAGGTCGTGCCAGACGCGCGGTGTATTCAATCTCACCCAGACCACTAGCACCGAGTTCAATCATGGCGGCCTGATGCTCAGGTTCGAGAGACAATAACGTCAGCGGTGCACCGATGTGATTATTCAGGTTGCCCTGAGTAATTAGCGTATTAAATGTCTGAGACAGCACGGATCCCATCAGATTTTTCACCGTCGTTTTACCCGCACTGCCCGTTACCGCCACCACAGCGCCATCAAACTGATCACGATGCCATGCCGCCAGGTCCGCCAACGCACGTAGCGTGCTGTCGACGTAAATCACAGGGAACTCGCTAGTCTCTAATGACTCGGTATTGAGCGGCTGTTCGGCTAGCATGGCTACCGCACCGGCGGCCTTTGCCTGCTCGGCAAACGCATGACCATCAAAGCGCTCGCCTTTTAAGGGTACATACAGACTTCCCGGACCCAGAGTGCGGGTATCCGTTGATACGCGAGTAATGTCCTGAGACAGCTGACTGGCGTCCGTGCGCCCAGCCACGACCGTTAATAATTCGTTGAGGTCCAGAGATTTAATCACGCTGACCTCCTGCGGCCTGATACCCCAGCGACAACAACACCGCTTCGTCGCTGTATGAATGTTTCACGCCTGCAATCTCCTGCGTATTTTCATGGCCTTTGCCTGCCACCAGCACAATGCCATTGGCGGGCGTTGCCTCAATGGCGGCCGTAATCGCTGTCTGACGGTCGCGCTCGAAACGAAAGTCGACGGCACCCGCAAACTGACGAATATCATTAGTAATTTGTTCTGGCGATTCGCTGCGCGGATTGTCGTCTGTCACCCACACCTGATCTGCCTGCGCTGCGGCTTCTGCCATCAATGGGCGCTTAGCGCGATCCCGCTCACCGCCACAACCAAACACACACGTCAGCGGAGTATTCTCTGTGCGTAATGCCGCCACGACATTAGCAAGGGCATCTGGTGTGTGCGCAAAATCAATCACCGCTTTGGCGCTATTTTCACGGGTGTATAACGCCATACGACCCGCCACTGGCATGACATGCTGGGCATGAGCCAATAGATCGTTAAGGTTAAATCCTTGCTGAGCCAGAACGCCGATGGCCGCGGCCATATTCACCAGATTAAATGGCGCCAGCATTGGAATAATCAGCTCACCTTCACCCCACGGAGTCGTTAACCAGGCACGCTGACCGACCGAATTGAGCGCAGCATCCTGTACACAAATATCAGCGTCATCAGAAACACCGAAGGTCAATACTGTTTCTGGCAGTCCGGCTTCATTCACTAAACGACGGCCGTACTCATCGTCGATATTAATCAGCGCCGCCTGTGCCCGACCTTCGGTGAATAGCCTGGCCTTCGCGGCGTAATAGCTATCCATGTCACCGTGATAATCCAGATGATCCTGAGTCAGGTTGGTGAGTACTGCGGTATCAAAATGCAGCCCATCGACTCGCCCCTGATCCAGACCATGAGAAGAGACTTCCAGTGCCGCCATGGCCGCACCGGCGTCGATGAATGTATCCAATAACCGGTAAGTCACGGTGATATCGGGCGTGGTATTACGGGTCGCTTCCAGCGCAGGCCACACACCATTCCCCAAAGTCCCCACCACGCCACAAGCCGCTTCACAGCGTGCTGCTAGTTGCGCAATAAACTGCGTGACAGAAGACTTACCATTGGTGCCAGTAACGGCAAACAACTGACTGTCACTGACCCGGTGATAACGTGTCGCCAGCCAACCGGATAAATGCTGCCCCAGCGACTCGATACCAAACACAGGCACTGGCGCGCTTCCCTGTGGAAATTCACAATGGAAAACATCGCCGCCTTCTTCGAGGACAGCGACGGCTCCCTGAGCAATGGCTTGATTGATGTAATCTGCGCCGTGTCCCGCCGAGCCTTTGCGAGCAATAAACAGGTCGCCAGTCGCGACATCACGACTGTCGATACGGATGTGCTGAATATCACGATCCCATTCAGGAGGAATCGTCATGTCCTGTCCGACCACCACAGAAAGTCTCATCGAGCACCTCCTGCAACCTGCAATTGCTGATCTTTACCCGGCGCATCTGGCACCACCTGACGCAATCGCAAGGCCTGCTCCATAATGCGCGAGAACACAGGGGCAGCCACTTCACCGCCGTAGTATTCCTGCCCTTGAGGCTCATCAACCACGACCACCAGAATCAAATCCGGATCAGAAATCGGCGCAATACCAGCAAATACCGCCGTGTACTCAGAATCTTCATAGCCAGCGCGCCCCACTTTGTGCGCCGTACCGGTTTTACCGCCAACCCGGTAGCCATCGACGGCCGCTCGTTTACCGGTGCCCGTCGGGCCGACCACGGTTTCCAGCATGTCGAGCACCTGACGTGCCGTGCGCTCTGACATCACAGGTTCGCAGGGTTGCTGTGCAACCTGAGTCATCAATAACGAAACCGGTTGGCGACAACCGTCCACCAGACTGGTGTAGGTTTCTGCTAACTGCAGCGGAGAAACAGAAAGACCGTATCCAAACGATACG
>JAYYHP010000274.1:0-19282 GCA_036148335.1 Pseudomonadota bacterium | reverse complement strand
CTGAATATGTTCGGCCTGCCACATAGCCAAAGGGCTTTTGCGCGTGGCAATGCGCAATACAGATGGAGTCGGCATAGTCGTTCCCAGAATCAAACTGGCGCCGATATTAACAGGAATCGGGGGGCTTTTCTTGCCCGCTGAACAGGCCAGAAGGCTTACGCACTCTGGCGTGCGGCGAAGTTGCCAATAAGGGTCAATGCAGGAGGGACGCTCAAGGTAATATTTCCTCGAGCAAAGGCTAGTTGAACGCCGTCAGACGCCCTTCAGAAAACGCTTCACGCCCGCCACATGACGACGACTGACTGGCAGTGGTTTATCCAACCCGGTCAGGTGCAGGACCACCCCTAGGTCGGTGGTTTCGAGTGCACGAATCCGTGACACAGCCACCAGCGTGGAGCGGTGAATGCGCAGGAACTGCTGCTCGAATTCTTCTTCCAGTTGTTTCAAAGACTCGTCGATGAGGAGTTCGCCACCATCGTGATGCAGGCTGACGTACTTCTGGTCGGCACTGAAATACAGGATGTCGCTGACCGGCGTCAGCACCAGGCCTTGTGTGGTACGTGCACTGATGTGCGTGCGCGCAGACTGACGACCGGCCGGGGCAACCTGCTCAAGGCGGGTACGCGCGCGAGCCAATGCCCGGGATAAGTCGTCTTTGCGAATCGGCTTAAGTAGATAATCCGCGGCATTCACATCAAACGCTGCCAGCGCGTGATCGTCGTAGGCTGTGCAGAACACCACCACCGGCGCCTTCTCCATGCTTTGCAAACGCGCCGCCGTCGCCAGACCATCGACTCCGGGCATCTGGATATCCAGCAACACGAGGTCGGCCGAAAACTGTGCCAGCCAGTCGATGTCCGCCTGACCATCGCCCGCTTCCGCGACGCACTCAAACTCTTTGTGCTCGTCGAGCAAACGGCGCAGACGCTGACGAGCCAATGGCTCATCATCGACAATCAATGTGCGAAAACTCATGCGCGAGACTCCTGTCCTGACAAACGCGATGGCAGCAACAGGCGCGCTATGTAGCGTTCGCCCTGATCGTCGATCTCAAGCGTACTGCCCTCGCCAAAATGTGCCTCTAATCGGGCGCGGATGTTCTGATGCGCCATGCGATTCCCTCGGGTGTCTATGCTGGTCTCAGCGTCCGTCATAGGTTTGCTGTTACTGATACTGAGCACCCAACCGGTCGCGCCCTGAGTCAGGGTGATACGAATATCACCGGGCGCCACCACCGGCTGAATGCCGTGATACACCGCGTTTTCTAACAACGGCTGCAAAATCAATTGTGGCACTGCGATGTCGGGGAGGCTGTGAGGTAAGTCCCAGTCCACCGACATCCGCTCACCGAGGCGGGTCTGCTCAATATCCAGATACCCTTTGCCCAGCTGCACCTCCGCCTCCAGACTGGTAATGGCGTCGCCACCTTTCAGGACCGCACGGAATAACTGCGCCAGCTCCAGCAGCATGTCTTCTGCCTTATCTGGGTCAATGGCGATCAGTGACGCTACGGTATTGAGGGTATTGAAGAAGAAGTGCGGCCGAATGTTGGCTTGCAGCGCTGCCAGACGCGAGCGCAGCTCCGCCTGCGTTTGCAGTCGCCACTGGCTCTGCACATAAAAGTAACGCAATGCCATGGCCGAGAAGATGGCACTGACCAACTGATTGCGCGCCACCCACGCCCAGTCCGTGCCCCACAACGTAAAGTAGCCGCCGCCATCATTCAGCGGAAAGGCCAGCTCACCGAGCAAACTGATCACCAGCGTCACCACCTGAATCAGCAGCATCGCTAAGCCCGCCGCGACCATCACCGACACCCGCGCCAGCCACACCCGGGAGCGGCACAGCAAGGCCACCGAGACCAACGCGACCCACTGCACAAACAAAGACACAATCGCAAAGCGTGTCCACGAGAACCCCGGTAAGCCACTTTCGATCAAGGTCAGCGCCAGTACCAAGCCTTCGCTGACCGCCAGCAACACCAATACCGCCCGCGAGTTGCATAAATCGGGCAGGAAGAAGCCGTCCAACAACTGAGTGGCACTGGCGGAGGCCGGGCTTGACGTAGGAGCTGAGCGTGAGTCCGTCACTGGCGTCTTATCTCTTCAATTTCTGGTTGTGCGTGGCGTATTCACCAGGCATTTCTATGCAGTCTGGCGGCGACTGGGGCCATCTGTAAAGCCCCGGTGGGAACCGGCTCCGGCAAACGGTATAATCGCGCCTCTTTTTTCATCAACGACCGTCCGATCCGACGGTTTAACAGAGGTGTCTCATGACCGATCAATCCACTAATGCTTCCTGGGGTGGCCGTTTCAGCGAAGCGACCGACGCATTCGTAGCCCGTTACACCGCATCAGTTGAGTTTGATCAGCGCATGTACCGGCAGGACATTCAGGGCTCCATCGCCCACGCCACTATGTTGTGCAAAGTCGGCGTTCTGACCGAGCAGGAGCGCGATGACATCATCCAGGGTCTGACTGAAATTCAGGGCGACATCGAAGCCGGCAACTTTAACTGGTCGGTCGAGCTGGAAGATGTGCACATGAACATCGAAGCCGCATTGACGGCCAAGATCGGCATCACAGGTAAAAAACTGCACACCGGTCGCTCCCGTAATGACCAGGTAGCCACCGACATCCGCCTGTATATGCGCGATGAGATCGATGTCATTTCCGCCGAACTGACTCGCCTGCAACAGGGCCTGGTTGATCTGGCCGAGCGTGAAGCCGACACCATCATGCCGGGGTTCACTCACCTGCAAACCGCACAGCCGGTGACCTTTGGTCATCACCTGCTGGCCTGGAACGAAATGCTCGAGCGCGATTTTGCCCGTCTGCAGGACTGCCGCAAGCGCGTGAACCAGATGCCTCTGGGCGCAGCGGCCCTGGCTGGCACCACCTACCCGATTGATCGCCACATGACCGCTGAGCTGCTGGGCTTTGACGCCCCGACCGAGAACAGCCTGGATTCGGTATCGGATCGTGACTTTGCCATCGAATTCACCGCCGCGGCATCCCTGATCATGATGCACATGTCACGCTTCTCCGAAGAGCTGGTGTTATGGGCCTCAGCGCAGTTCCAGTTTGTGGATCTGCCTGATCGCTTCTGCACCGGCTCCAGCATCATGCCGCAGAAGAAAAACCCAGACGTACCTGAGCTGGTACGCGGTAAAACCGGTCGCGTCTATGGCCACATGATTTCCCTGCTGACCCTGATGAAGTCACAGCCGCTGGCCTACAACAAAGACAATCAGGAAGACAAAGAGCCTCTCTTTGATACAGCCGACACCCTGCGTGACTCACTGCGTGCCTTCGCTGACATGGTGCCGCACCTGCAGGCCAAGAAAGAATTTATGCGCGAAGCCGCCATGCGTGGTTTCTCCACCGCGACTGACCTCGCTGACTACGTCGTTCGCAAGGGCATCCCGTTCCGCGATGCACACGAGATCGTCGGTAAAGCCGTAGCCTATGGCCTTGAGACCGGCAAAGACCTGAGCGAAATGACGCTGGAAGAACTGCAGCAGTTCTCCGACGAGATTACCGCCGACGTCTTTGACGTACTGACATTGGAAGGCTCAGTCGCTGCACGTGACCACATTGGTGGCACGGCACCGAATCAGGTACGCGCCGCCGCTGACCGCGCCCGTCAGAAACTGAGCAACCGCTAAGCCTGACGCAGACCTTCAAACGTCTGGTGAACAAACAACGCATGGGGCTGACGTGCTCCGCCCCATGCTGTACGCTCATCCACATTCCATCAGCACACACCATCAGGGACATCTGCACCGCGCAGAGACACAGGAGTATTCGATGCCAACTATCCCAATGCGTAACCTTCATCGTGCCATGCTGGCGACTATTGCCGGAACACTCGTGACGATTGCCATGCCTTCACAAGCACGCGATATGGCGGCCGGCACGACCGAAGTCGGCGGTTCCAGCCAGCTTGGCGTCAATGCCAACATCGTCAAAGTCAACGGCCTCGAGTCAACCAAGACACGCACCACCGCGTTTCAAGTCAATGCACGTCATTACCTGAAAGACGACATCGCCCTGGGCCTGAACTTCAGCCGCAACAACAGCGTGATTGAAGGGGATGACGGCAGCTTGTCGAACACCACTTACACCATTGCACCGGGACTGGCGATCAACACCTCACTGAACGAGCAGGTCAGCCTGATCATGCACGCGGGGTTATCCATTAACGGCTTGCGTCAGGCTTTTGATGGCGACGCCATCAGCCTGAGCGGGAAAGGGGTCTTGGTTGGCCTTGAGCTGCAAAGCTTTGTCAGTGAATCGGCAGCCTTAACCGTCGGTGCCAGCCTCAACCGTTACCGCCTCGAGAACGAAGAGCTGGGTCTCTCCAGCCGTCTGACTGATCGCAACTTTAACCTTGGCGTGTCGTTGTTTTTCTAAACACAACGCTCACCTGCCAAAGAAACCGGTACATCTCTGATGTGCCGGTCAGCGGGTTCTGGACAAGTCGGTCATAGGCAAGTTGATGCCTTTTCATGCGGAATAATGGGTTCAGGGTGCTTTTGATCGACGAAACCAGCCCGGCACGTTATTCACCGACACAAAGCGGAACACCAACACAGCGTGGACAAGCCCAATAATCAGTCCCGCTCCGGTTTGCCCCGTCCCCAATAATTCCCACACCAGTAATGGTAAAGTCAGAATCGGAAACCAGGCGACGTAACGGAAGAAAACCCGTTCAAATCGAGTGGTCGGTATGTCCTGTTGTTTGGTTGTCATAAGCAATCTCCGCGCAGGCTTTCAGCCTGACCGATCGCGAGTGTTCTGCCCATTAGCCGAACGTCGAATAGTCATCCTCGGCCCAGCCGAGTGTCGCCAGAAGACAGGCGATACGCCGTTGAGCTATGGCAGAATAACCGCTTGAGTCATGTCACCCACTGACGTCGACCAATACATTCTCACAGGAACCAGGCAGCGCCTGTTATAGGGAACTTTCATGCAAGGCTTTACCCGTACTTCCGCTACATTCGCCATGACCGCCGCCACGGCGATCCTCACCGCGTCATTGTCACTGCAGACCCAAGCTCGCGAAATTACCGGGGGCACCCTCGTTCTGACCGGTGGCACCAACGGGGGGCTATCCCTGACGACCACTAACATTGACGCTGAGGGCACCCAGTACGACACCAACTCCCTAAACTTAAACGCTGGGGCACGCTATTTTTTCCAGGATAACCTCGCCGTTGGCCTACGCTATTCCTACGAGTACAACAACCGTGAGTACGAAGATGGCTTTGAACAAGAAAGTACGCTGACAACTCTGTATCCGGGTATCTATCTGAATCACTCCATCAATGACGACAACTCGTTGGTTTTTGGGGGAGAGTTCATGCTGGGCTCACAGGAGTATCAGAATACCGGTGAAGCGCCGCTTCAACTGGACGCAAGTGGCTTTGCGGTGCGCGCGGAATACACTCATTTTTTGAATGAGTTACTGGCCGTAAATGCTGGCGCAATGTACGTATTCAGTTCCTTGGAAGAAGACATGACCAGTATTGAGGCCGAGACTTCAGGCCTGATCATGGGCCTTGGTCTGTCGGTCTATTTAAGTCGCTAAGCGTTGCGGTGTCAGCCGGTCACACCCGGCTGACATCCACCGACACGGTCATTTCAGGCGCCGAGCCGCCACCGAAGATCACACCCTTGAGCGGCGTCACGTCGTTAAAATCACGCCCCCAAGCGGTAATAATGTGCTGCTCACTGGGCAAGCAATTGTTGGTAGGATCGAATTCCACCCAGCCTTCACCCGGTGAAAAGACCGACAGCCAGGCGTGCGTTGCATCGGCACCCACCAGCTTTTCCTGTCCCGGCGGTGGCAGCGTTTCCAGATATCCCGACACGTATTTAGCGGCAAAGCCCATAGAACGCAGACAAGCAATCTGCAGATGTGCAAAGTCCTGACACACGCCCTTGCGAGTCGCCATCACTTCAGACAGCGGCGTGGCAATGGTGGTCGCCAGCGGTGAATACGTGAACTCGTTAAAAATACGTTCGGTTAACGCCGCACAGGCGGACAGCAGCGAGCGGTCCGGGGTAAACAGATCGGCGGCAAAATCGCGAAACTCCGGCGCCGCCGCGATCATGGACGAGTTCAGCTGGTACTCTCGCGCCAGCAACACATCTTCCGATTTTGACTGACGCATTTTGGAGAGGACTTCGGCGCAGGTAATGCCCAGATCCAGATTGGTGTCGGCGATCTGCGGTCGGGTCTCTACCTGAGTCGTCGCGGTAATCGTCAGTGACTTATGCGGCTTCTGGATTTCAAACTGAAATACCTGATTGCCAAAGTAGTCTTCCCGGCGCGACTCCATGGCCAGATCCGGGCTGACTTCGATGCGGCTGTTAATGCAGGTCTGGCGCTGCGTGGTGCGCGGCGACATCTGCGCTAAGTTGTAACAGTGCGACACCCGGCTGGCGTATTTGTACGCCGTGATGTGCTTGATCAGGTATTTCATTACAGGCCCTCCCAGCGAGCCGCCACCAACTGCTGTGACGATTCCCGGTGGTCGAAGTAACGATCACCAATCATGTCGCTGATTTCCATCAAGGCGGCATCCAGCGCTTTCATTTCCGCCAACAGCGTTTTACGTGAGCCGTTATCGACATCGGCTAACTCAGACAGCGTCGACAAGCGTACGCGCGTGCTGCATTCGATCAAGGCTTTTTCCGCCGGTGGCAATTCGTGCAGATAGCCGGCGTTGCTTGGTAGCTTACGCAGCTGACGCAAAATCGTACCCATCTGATACATCACCGAGCGAGGGTTATCAGTGTCCAGCAACACCAGATCCAGCTCGCTGCGTAAATCCGGGCGTGCACCATAACGGCGGCGATAGGTAATCAGACCTTCCAGCGTCAACAACAGGGCTTCGGCAATGCGCGACTGGTCCGGCTCTGGCAGTCCTGGGCCCAACATGGCGCCTACCAGCTTGGCAGTCTGCATGCTGCGCTCAACACGACGACCCAGTTCCATAAAGCGCCAGCCGTAACCGCGCGTCATGCTTTCGTGAGTCAGTCCTGCCAACGCCATCAGTGCGGTGACTAACGGGTCGAGGACTTCGTCTGGGGTCATGCCGCCCGGCAGATTGCCAGCTTCCAGCAAAGGAATCGCATCGCGGATATCGTTAATCACCCGGTAGGTATCTGACGACAGCAGCTCTTTCGCTTCATCGGCACAGAACAGCATGCTGTTGAGTACACCGGCAATGGCGCGCGGTGCATCGCCCTGACGCAGCGAGTCGATCATGGCCTCATCGGTGGCCGGCGGTGTGGTAAAGGCCACCGTCGCCAACTGCGATACCGAGGTCATCAGCACCTGACGCAATTCGCCCGACAGCAGCTCTTCGCCATTGAGCATGGTGTAAGAGGTACGTAACAAGCGCAGGCAAGATTCCGCTCGTTCGGCATAACGTCCCATCCAGTAGAGGTTTTCCAACACCCGGCTTGGCAGATTCGTGAATTCGGAATCACGCACCGGCGAGGTATCTTCCGGCAGGTTGGTGGTAATGCGCTCTGGTTCAGAGGCCACTACCCAGGTGTCTTTACTGGTGGCGCCCGTCTGACCGGAAATCAGGAAGGCGCCTTCTTCCAACCCAACCCGGGTCAGACCACCGGGCATCAGGCTGTAGGAGCCGGTACCTGCCACGGCAAAGGTACGCAGAATGCCCGGGCGCGGTTCCAGCGCAAGGCCATTCAGGGTCGGTAAATAACTAGATTCCAGCAGCGGCTGTGCGACATAGCGCATTGGGTCGGCCTGAATCATGGCACGCATCTGGGTGATCTGTTCTTTGCTGGCCTGTGGCCCACAGAAGCTCAATTCACCCGGTTTGCGGTAGGTCGGCTTAATCACCAACTGCTCAAGATTCGCCAGAACGTACTGCGCGTCTTTGGCGTCACCGCACCACCAGGTCTGTACGCTTGGCATGCGCGGCTCGCGCCCTAATAACGCGCGGCCTATCTCATTCACGTATTTCAGCAGCGCTGGGCTTTCGAGAATGCCCGAACCCAGCGGGTTGGCAACGACTAAGTTGCCAGCACGAACGACTTCAAGCAGACCAGCAACACCCAGCCGCGAGTCACCACGCAACTCCACCGGATCACAGAACCAGTCATCGACGCGTCGCATCAACACATCCACCCGGCTCAGACCATCCAGAGATTTCATCCACAGGAAGCCACCGCGCACGACCAGATCATCGCTCTGTACGAGATAAAAGCCGAGGTAGTTCGCCATGTAGGCGTGTTCAAAGTAGGTCTCGTTGCGCGGCCCCGGGGTCAGTACTGCGACCCGAGGATTCGGGCGATGCGGGCACAGACTCAGCATTTTATTGCGCAGTTGGCGGAAGTATCCGGCCAGACGATGCACATGGCTGTCGCGGAACATGCTCGGCATGACCCGCGACATGACCGTCCGGTTTTCTAACGCATACCCCGCCCCGCTGGGTGATTGAGTGCGGTCGGCCAACACCATCATGCGGCCGTCTGGCCCGCGTACGACATCAGCGGCGTGCATGGTCAGGTCATGATCTCCCGGCAGGCGAATGCCCTGACAGGCGCGCAGAAAGCCACGATTGGCAAAGATTACTTCCGGCGGAATAACGCCGGTGCGGATCAGATTGCGGGGGCCATAAATGTCCCGCAGCAGCAGGTTCAACAGCTCTGCGCGTTCCAGTAAGCCCGCTTCAATGTCCGCCCAGTCTTCACTGCCGATAACATTAGGGATAAGGTCGAGCCCCCAGATACGGGAGTCGCTGGCGTCTTCGCTGTAGATGTTATACGTCGCCCCGTCGTCACGCAGCAGGCGCTGGGCTTTGCCCTGGCGCTCACCTAATACCGTACCGGACAGCGAGGTCACGGTATTCATGACGTATTGCCAGTGTGGCAGCATGGTGCCGTCGGGACCATAGACCTCGTCGCCGCTGCGTTGCAGCGGCGGATAGCCCAGGTGCGCGGACACAGGGGTTATTGGGATGTCAGACATGACACGTCCTCAGAATCGTTGGCGCAAATTATGGCAGATTCTCAGCGTTTCGGCTGAGTTCTGAGATCCAGCGTCAACGGATACTCATCATAGGACTCTTCCGGCGGCGGTGTCATCGGGCGCACATCCGCGTGCGGTAAGAACTGACGAATCGCATCTACATCTGGCCGTGGCGTATAGGCCCCTTGGGTGTGCTCGGTCGTGGTGAAGCGATTGCCCCGACGCGATTCCGCCTCGGCCGCATTCACCGGGAAGACGTCGTAGGACCGCCCGCCCGGATGCGCAACATGATAGGTCGCGCCACCGACGGAGCGTCCGTTCCAGGTATCGATCAGATCGAATTGAAGAGGCACGTGCACATCGATGGTGGGATGCAACGCCGACGGTGGTGCCCAGGCTTTGTAGCGCACCCCGGCCACAAACTCGCCGTGACGCCCGGTAGAACGCAGTGGCACGCGACGATCGTTACAGACCAGCACGTAGCGACTGCCCGTCATGCCGGTGACACGAACCTGCAAACGCTCAACCGAAGAATCAACGTAGCGGGCAGTGCCGAAACTCGAAACCTCTTCACCCAACACGTGCCACGGTTCGATCGCCCAGCATAGCTCCAGCTCCATGTCGCCAAGGTTCACGGTGCCGTAATGCGGGAAACGGAATTCACGGAACGGCAGCAGCCACTCCGCTTTAAAGTCGAGTCCGTGAGCCTGAAGGTCTTCAGCGACGTCTTTCACGTCCTGCCAGATGTAATGCGGCAGCATAAACTGATCGTGCAGGCGCGTGCCCCAGCGCTCCAGCTTCTGCTTGTAAGGCGCCTTCCAGAACCGAACAACCAAGGCCCGTAACAGCAATGCCTGCACCAGCGCCATGCGGCTGTGCGGCGGCATTTCAAAGCCACGGAATTCAAGTAAGCCGAGTCGCCCGGCTGGGCTGCCCGGAGCAAACAGTTTATCGATACAGAATTCCGCCCGGTGCGTGTTGCCCGTCATATCAATCAGCAAGTTACGCAGTAAACGGTCCACCAGCCAGGGCTGAGCAACCTCACCTTCGGGCATCTGCTGGAAGGCAATTTCGAGCTCGTACAAGGCTTCATCACGGCCTTCATCGACACGCGGTGCCTGACTGGTCGGGCCGATGAAGGCGCCAGAGAACAGATACGACAACGACGGATGATTCTGCCAGTAAGTGACAAAGCTGCGCAGCAGATCCGGGCGACGCAGGAAAGGACTGTCGGCCGGTGTCGCGCCACCGAGCGTGATGTGATTGCCGCCACCGGTGCCGGTATGACGACCATCGAGCATGAACTTCTCGGCGCTCAGGCGCGATTCTTTCGCCGCCTGATACAGCTCCGTCATGTTGCTGACCATGTCCGCCCAATTCGTTGCCGGGTGAATGTTCACCTCGATCACGCCTGGGTCCGGTGTCACCAGCAGTTTTTGCAAGCGGCTGTCTTTTGGCGGCTCGTATCCTTCAATGATTAACGGCAACTGCAGCTCTTTGGCGGTCTGCTCGATCAACGCCAGCAAATTAACGTAGCTTTCCAGGTACGGCAGTGGCGGCAGGAACAGATGTAATTTGCCATCACGCGCTTCGATACAGAGCGCCGTGCGCACCAGATTTTTCCAGCGATAATTGTCTTTGCCAGCGCTATCGTCAGCGGCCGGCTGCGCCATTTGTTTTTGTTTACTGACTGCCGCCTTCGAAGACGTCTGACTGCGCGCCAGTGCCTCCTGTACCGCTTGAGCGGCCGTTTCTAATGGCGCTGTGTCACGATGTGGATCGGCTTCCTGTGGCAGCGGATCTTCTTCCGCTTCAGGCAAGCTACCCAGCGGCAGACGCAGCCCCATCGGCGAGTCGCCCGGAATCAGCGTCATGCGTTCACGGCGGAAACGCCATTCGCTCGACTGCCAACCGTGGGCGTAGTAATTCCATTCCAGCGGTAAGACATACCCCGTCGGCGTATCCAAACCTTGCTCCAGCACCCGCGCCAAACGACGACGCTCAAGGCTGTCGGTGGCACTGGCGATCTGGCTATCCACGTCCTCGGGCAGGTTTTGCTCCTGCAACAGGTAATGCAGACCGTCTTCGTAAGCCGGCTGCGCACAGCGCTCCGGCACGTTCAGTAAAGCCGCCAGACGCTTGGCAAAACGCTGCGCATCGGCTTCAGTATGACCGTAGTCTTTATCGATCCGCGCCAATAAAGCTGGGTCCTGCCATAACGGCTCGCCGTCCGTGCGCCAGAACAAACCCAACGCCCAGCGCGGAATCTCTTCGCCGGGATACCACTTACCCTGACCGTAATGCAGCAGGCCTTGCGGTGCGAAATGATCACGCAGTTTCAGCAACAACGTCTTGGCCAGCGCCAGTTTGTCTTTGCCCAGCGCTTCCGTGTTCCATTGCGCTGACTCCATGTCATCGACGGACACAAAGGTCGGCTCACCGCCCATGGTCAGACGTACGTCGTTGTCCTGTAAGGCGCCATCCACCTGCTGCCCCAAGGCCAGCACATCGGCCCATTGATCATCACTGTAGGGTTTGGTGACCCGTGGATCTTCGTGGAACCGGCTGACGTCGTTAGAAAAGCTGAATTCCACCTCACACTCATCGGTGAAACCCGAAATCGGCGCCGCAGAACTAGGCTCTGGGGTACAGGCCAGCGGAATATGGCCTTCTGACGCAAATAAGCCCGAGGTTGGGTCAAGGCCCACCCAGCCTGCGCCTGGTAAATACACTTCGCACCAGGCATGAAGGTCGGTGAAATCAGCTTCCGGGCCAGACGGGCCGTCCAGTGACTTCTCATCCGACGCCAGCTGCACCAAATACCCAGAGGCAAAGCGTGCTGCCAGCCCCAGATGACGCAGTACCTGCACCATTAACCACGCCGAATCACGGCAGGAACCCTTGGCTTTCTCGAGGGTTTCTTCTGGGGTCTGAACGCCCGGCTCCATTCGCACCAGATAGCTGATGTCCTGTTGCAGGCGTTGATTAATCTCAACCAGCACATCAATGGTGCGACGTTTTTTGCGGGAAATGCTTTCCAGTAACTTGGTAAAACGCTCACCTTCCTGACTGCAATGCAGGTAGGGCTCCAGCTCTTTGTGCAGGCTATCTTCGTAGCGGAACGGGAAGTCTTCGGCGTACTCTTCGATAAAGAAATCAAACGGGTTGATCACCGTCATGTCGGCGATGACTTCGACCTCTACCGACAGGCAGCGGGTTTTCTCAGGAAACACCAGACGTGCCTGAAAGTTGCCGTAAGGGTCCTGCTGCCAGTTAATAAAGTGCGCTTCGGGCTCGATTTTCAGGCTGTACGAGCGAATCGGCGTGCGGCAATGCGGCGCCGGACGCAAACGTACGACGTGCGGCGACAGAGAGACCGGGCGGTCGAAGTCATAACGGGTCTTGTGATTCAGGGCGACTGTAATGGTCATTGGGCTACCGCCTGCTGGGCGTCCTGTTCGTTCAGGAACCAAGTGCTGCTAATGGTGAAATGCAGGTATTGCAGGGCAATCTGCAGATCGTTAAGAACATCGCGTAATTCTGGGCCGGGCTCGGTATCCTCCGCCCGTGCCATGACAGTCTTATGAAGGCGCTGAATATCGCCAATCACGGTTTCCGAGCGTGGCAATGCCTGTGACGCTGCGACCATGTCGTCCAGACAAAAACGCAACGAGCGCGGGAATTGCGCGTCCTGCATCAGAAAGCGACTCACCAACGGCCCTTTTACCGACGCACGCATGGCGCGACGATAAGGCTGATCGGCCGACAACGACCGCAGCAGATTGCCCCAGATGGTCTGGTGGGCGTTGACGGCAAAATCGTCATCTTCTACCTGAGCAATGGTGGCCACCGCGGCATCGAGGTTACGGGTGGTCATATCCGCCCGCTCAATATTCTGGCCCAAGCGCAGAATCTCCCACGCTTTGTCCCGCGGCATGGAGACCTGCCACAGACCCATGATCTGCTGACAGGCGCGGATGATGCTGTCGAGAAATTCGTGACGATGACGGCGATTAATGCCCTGATTCAGGTTTTCCTGAACGTATTGGGTCAGCTCATTCACCAGCTCCCAGGTATCGCCGGGGATCACATCACGGGTGGTGCGGATATTTTCGCGGATGGCGGTCAGCGAGCTGACGATGGAGCCGGGATTGGTGTCATCCCCGAGCAGAAATTTCACAACGTTACGCTCATCCTGCACGGAATAACGTTCGTGAAAGCTCTCTTCCAGACTGTTAATCACAATCAGGTTGTACCAACCCAGATTGATCTGGCGCGGCAAATCAAACAACAGCGTGTCGTAAATACTGACCATGCGGGCCGTGCTCTCGACCCGCTCAAGATAACGGGCCGCCCAATAAACGCGTTCTGCAACTTTCGATAACATGCGTGCTACCTATTCCTAATTCTGTGCTTACGAAAATCGGGTTAACCGACAATCCAGGTATCTTTACTGCCGCCGCCCTGTGATGAGTTCACCACCAGCGAGCCTTTTTTCATCGCTACCCGAGTCAGACCGCCGGTCGTGACGTAGCTGCTCTCGCCTTGCAGGATGAAGGGACGTAAGTCCAGATGACGCGGCTCTACCTTGCTGCGGCCCACCAGAGTCGGCGCCGTCGACAACGCCAGCGTTGGCTGGGCAATGTAGTTACGCGGATTGGCCTTAATCAGCTCAGCAAAGTGCTCACGCTCTTTCTTGGTACTGTGCGGCCCGACCAGCATGCCGTAACCGCCGGATTCGTTCGCTGGTTTAACCACCAGTTTGTCGAGGTTAGCAAGCACATACTCACGCTGTTTATCGTCGTAACAGAGGAAGGTTTCAACGTTTGGAATCAGGGGCTCCTGATCGAGGTAATAGCGGATGATGTCTGGTACGTAGGCGTACACCACTTTGTCGTCTGCCACGCCGGCACCCGGCGCATTCGCCAATGCCACATTCCCTTTGCGCCAGGCACGCATCAGGCCCGGGACACCCAACACAGAATCGGGCTGGAAGACTTCCGGGTCGAGGAAAAGGTCATCAATGCGACGGTAAATCACATCCACGCGCTCCAGCCCAGAAATGGTTTTCATGTATACACAGTCGTCTTTGCCGACGACCAGATCGCTGCCTTCCACCAACTCCGCGCCCATGCGCTGCGCCAGAAACGCATGCTCAAAGTACGCCGAGTTGAAAATACCCGGAGTCAGCACCGCCACCACCGGGCTATCGCCCGGACGCGGTGACAGTGACGCCAGCATATTAAACAGCGCCTCGGGGTAATCGCCGACCGGAGCAATACTGACTTTCTCGAAGACCTCCGGCAGCACCCGCTTCATAATGGAGCGGTTCTCCAGCATGTAAGACACGCCAGACGGCACTCGCAGATTATCCTCCAGCACGTAGAACTGGCCATCGCCATCACGCACCAAATCGGTGCCACAGACGTGCGCCCACACCCCAAAACGGGGGCGGATACCTTCGCATTCCGGGCGGTAGTTCTTGGACTGTTTCAGTACAAACTCGGGAATAATGCCGTCTTTGATGATGCGCTGTTCATGGTAGAGATCATCAATAAACATATTCAGCGCCTGCAGTCGTTGCTTCAGACCGGCGGCTGTTTTTTCCCATTGATTGGCGGAAATCACCCGGGGAATGATGTCGAACGGCCAGGCGCGGTCGATGTTTTCGCCGTCCGTATAGACCGTAAATGACACGCCCATATCGCGGATGGTGGCGTCGGAGGCCAACATACGTGACTGCAATTCGTCTTCGGTCAATGTACTCAGGTAATTCGCAAGTTGGCGGGCCGGAACTCTCGGGTTACCGGGGGAGCTGATCAGCTCATCATAAAACCCCGGTTCTAATTCGTACTGCTTCCAATCAATCGACATCGTGTCAGGTTCCACTCTCATTGGGGGCGGGCATTACGCGTTGCACTGGCAACGCACAGCAAGCGCCTATTCAGGCACCACACTGTGAACTCAGCAATACATAAGCCTCTCACGGACTGATTTGTCCACATTGTCAGGCATAGCGTTGTGACACTGGGTTCCCGGTCACACAGCGAATTTTCGCTGGGCTGCTAGACTTTAGAGGTTAACCAAACAGGCCAGTTTACTAGCGAACTGGTGTATTCGACGGTGAGCCCGTAAGGAAGCACGGACACGATGCCATGGTGTAACCATCACATCGCCACATGTATGCCCATCCTCTGCCAGGAGCGTATCTGATGCAGCGGCGTTCGCTTGCCCAGATGTTGCGGCATTGGTCGCTGCTGATGCTTGCTCTGATTACAACGGGGCTGGCCTATCTGCTGCTGCAATTGCAACTGTCGCAGTTCGATAGCGACTGGCGCCAGCGCATCCTGTTTGAGATGGAATCTTTGCGTCACACGCTCGAGCGCGAATACGACCCGGGGCAACGGGTACTGCCGGAAGCCCACTTCAACCGCGCGAACATCGACCATGCCATTGAATATCTGGCCATTCTTAATGAAGCCGCCGACGCCGCCCTGCTGACCACCAACCCCAAAGAGAACGCCACCGAGTTCAGTTATCGCTTAAGCGCTTACTCACTCAATGCTGGCAAACGCAAAGTTCAGGTTGAGCGTATTCAATCCGGGTTTTACGCCCTGTACCCACTCACCTTCTTTGACAGCCAGGCACAGGAAGAAAGAGAGGGATGGTTGTTTGCTCACTACGACGCCAGCCACGATTACGAAGAGCGCCTGCGCTCTTTGCTGAAGAAAGTCCTACTGATTGCGATTGTCACCGGGTTGTTTCTGCTGATCCAGCACCAGGTCATCAGCCGTCATATATTTCGCCCCGTCAGGCGCTTAATCGGCCTGACGGAATCCATCAAAGAAGGCGACTATCGTCAGGAACTCGAGACAGAAACAACGGTTGAAATTGCGCACCTCGAGCAAGCCTTTAACGAACTCAGCGACCACCTGGCCGATACCCAGGCAAAGATGCAGCAACAACAGGCTCTGACCTCTGCCTTTGCTGCCGCCTTCCCTGACGTGGGATTAGTGTTGGATCGCAATGGCATCATCAGCGGTCGGTTTGGCAACCGCAAAAGCCCCGCGAAACGCTTGAATGAAGACCTGATTGGCACGCCGTTTACGGCCTGGCTCAACCTCTCCGCTGCCGACATCATCCGTAATGCACGGCAACGGGCCAGTGATCAGCGTGAACTGGTGATCTCTGAATTCGAACACGACGACCTGTACCTCGAATCACGGCTGGTACCGTTACAGGAAGCCGAGGACATCGGTCCTCATATGATCTGGTTGGTACGCGACATCTCCGAGGTGAAGCGCAAGCAACAACTGATTGAATATCAAGCCAACTATGATCCGCTCACCGACCTCGCCAACCGCCGTATGGCGTTGCACCAATTAGAGCAACGCATTCATCAATGTCGGGCCCAGAATGCCTGGAGCGCAGTGCTTTTTATCGATCTCGACCACTTCAAAACCATCAACGACTCGCTCGGTCATCCGATTGGCGATCGCTTGTTGATCGACGTTGCCCATCGTCTGCGCACTGCGGTCGGCCCCGGCGACCTGATTGCACGTCTTGGTGGAGACGAATTCCTGGTGATGATGGGCAGTGCCGAAAGTGAACCAGAATGTGCGGAAACCTTAGCCATGCAACAGGGGCAAGCGATCCTCGACGCCATTCGCCAGCCGTTTAACATCGACATCAATAAGTTCCACCTGACGGCGAGTATTGGTATCGCGGTTTTTCCATCGGCGGAAAATGGCGCCAACGACCTGATTCGTCAGGCGGACACCGCCATGTACTCGGCCAAACACGAAGGCCGTTCGCGTATCTCCCTGTTTAACCATCGCATGCAGGAAGAGACCCGCGAGCGCCTGCACCTCTTTAACGACCTCTATCAGGCCATTCGTGATAACGCCTTCACTCTGGTGTTCCAACCACAGCACGATAACCATGGACGCGTTACCGGTGCCGAGGCCCTGTGTCGCTGGGTGAATAATGGCAAGTCGGTATACCCCGACGTCTTTATTGCCGCTGCCGAAGAAACCAACCTGATCCTGCCGTTGGGAGATTGGATTCTGAATCGCTCCTGCCAGATGCTGAGAGAATGGATTCGGACGAATCGCTTACCTGAAGGATTTAAACGTCTGGCAGTAAACATCAGCCCCGCTCAGTTTATGGCGCCCGACTTTGAAACCAAGCTCGAGGAGGCCATGAGCAACGCCGAGCTAGCGCCCGGCAGTATTGAACTGGAGCTGACCGAAAGCCTGTTCATGGGGGATAAGCAGCTAATCCGTGAAAAGATGCAGCGCCTCAGCGAACGCGGCTATACCTTTGCGCTGGATGATTTTGGTACCGGGTATTCGTCGCTCAGTTATCTACAGAAACTGCCTATCAATAAACTGAAGATTGACCGGGCATTTGTCATGGACATTGAGCTGGACGGTAAACGAGCCAGTATCGTGGACGCCATCATTCAGTTGGGCCGCAACCTGAACATGGAAATCATCGCGGAGGGCGTGGAAACCCATGATCAGCGCGATTATCTGGCTGACCAAGGCTGCTACAACTATCAGGGATATCTGTTTAGCCGCCCATTACGGGAAGACAGTTTCCTCAACTATCTGGCCGGCGACACAGAAGAAAGCGATCAGTAGGTTGACCTGACAGATGTACGGACGATCGCAGTACCCCGACCCAACGAGATCAGACTCACCCTCAAATGACGCATCCAGAAACGACCCTTCTGAATAGACACCGATGAAGATAACCCTAGTCAGAACAGCCGCTGTATCCCTACGGCAACACTGGTTAGGCTCGCATCGGCTGCGGGTATCGAATCGTCGTTGGCCACATTCCATTGCAGATAGCGGTAACGAAATGTCGTGGTGAGTTCGGTGTAACGATCCAGATTAGCAACGATGGCTAAGCCTGCATTCAAGCCCTGCGCGCCATTATCCGCTCGATTCGTCTCAAGAAATGCCGACTCACGGCCGTAATAACGGTGATACCCCATGCCCAATAGCAAATACGGGCGTACACGCGGATGAGGGCGGCCGACCTGATAAGGCAACCAGAGATCACCATCGAAGCCTGAAATTCGCCAGTCTGCTTCTGGATCAACAAAGCGTGACCAGGAAAACTCAAACCGAATCCCCTGAGCACCGACGCCCCCGAGCTTTGCGCGCACGTACCTGGCATTGAGACTCTGATTAGCGACCAGATTCTCATCGCCGACGCCGCGCTCGGCGTCTACGCCAAGATACCAACGATCCCGACCGGAATAGTCCGCTGCCTGAACCGATAAGGTAAAGAATAGAAGCGCCAAACCCCACGCTGAATATGTCATGCCTGTGTGCCCGTAATCACCCCTACCACTGTCGCACGGCTTAGCGTTAAAGCCAAACTCAACAGGCTAGCGGTCTGTAAACGACAGGCACAAAAAACCCCGCCGTAGCGGGGTCTTTTTGCGATCTGAAACTTAGCCGTGGCCCAGTTTCTCACGCAGCTGCTGGATGGTACGCAGCTGAGCAGTTGCTTCAGCCAGCTGAACCAGAGCGCGAGAGTAATCAAACTCACCGCCTTGGTTTTCCATTGCCTGCAGGGCGTGCTTCTTAGCTTCCAGCGCGGCCGCTTCATCGATATCGTTGGCGCGGACGGCTGTGTCAGCTAACACAGTCACGCAATTGGGCTGTACTTCGAGATAACCGCCAGAGACGTAAACAACCTCTTCAGATCCGTCTTGTTTCAAGAAACGGACCGGACCAGGCTTCAGCGGAGTCAGCAGTGCAGTGTGGCCAGGTTCAATACCCAGGTCACCCAGTTCACCGTGAGCTACTACGCGCTGTACCAGGCCAGAGAAAAGGTTCTCTTCGGCGCTGACGATATCGCAGTGGACGGTAATCGCCATAGTCGTATCCTCAGTGTGAGAGGTAAGTGTCGCCCGCATTAGCCGGCGACCTTACCCGCCCAATTACATGTTTTTCGCTTTCTCGATCGCTTCGTCGATGGTACCAACCATGTAGAACGCTTGTTCTGGCAGGTCGTCGTACTCACCTTCGAGGATGCCCTGGAAACCACGGATGGTTTCTTTCAGAGACACGTACTTACCAGGCGCACCAGTGAAGATCTCTGCCACGTGGAATGGCTGAGACAGGAAACGCTCGATCTTACGTGCACGGGCAACCAGCTGCTTATCTTCGTCGGACAGTTCGTCCATACCCAGAATCGCGATGATGTCTTTCAGCTCTTTGTAGCGCTGCAGAACACCCTGAACGCCACG